>JBGTSP010000005.1:0-48608 GCA_041940205.1 Alphaproteobacteria bacterium | reverse complement strand
ATGCGGCGGTCCGTTGGGATAGGAGATCGCCGTCGTGATGTAGAAGGATTTGCGCTCGACCATCGTACCGTTGGTTCCGTCTGCGCGGCCGTCCCCGCGCGCGGGTCAGGCCGCGGTCTCGCCGGCCGCGTCCTGCAGCGTGAGAAAGGCCGAAAGAAAGGCCTGCCGGCGGTCGAGGTAAAGCCCCTCGGTCCGCCTGACCAGATCGTTGAGGTTTTCCCACACGCTCACCCAGCGATCAAGCGCGGGTGCGGCCTTCCGGGCGGCCTCGAACAGGGCCAGCTCGCGCGGGCTCGCCGCCTGCTCGAGGCCGCCCGCGCCGTGGCGCACCAGCCGCATGACGAAGCCGCGCAGCAGGTCCATCCAGAGCAGGAATTCGGCCTCGCTCTCGGCTCGCGAGAAGCGGCCCGAACGCTGCAGCAGGCCGCGCCGGTCGAGCCTCGGAAAGCCCGAGAGCAGGCCCAGCAGTTCCTCGTAAAGTCCCTGCGCGCCGGCATCCGCGAGACGGAGCGCATATCCCGGCCGGCCCTCGGCAAGCGGCAGCAGGCCGTCTCGCTCGGCGGCGCCAAGCTCGGGCCGCGCCTCGGCCAGAAACGCCTGCATCGCGGCTTCGGGCAACGGGCGCAATTTCAGGTGGCGGCAGCGCGAGCGGATCGTCGGCAGCAGCCGTTCGGGCGACTGGCTGATCAGCACGATGAGGCAGCGCGGCGGCGGTTCCTCCAGGATCTTCAGGATCGCGTTGGCCGCCGTGGTGTTCAGCCGGTCGGCCTCGTCGATCAGGGCCACCCGCCAGCCCCCCTCGCCCGAGGTCCGGGCGAAGAAACCACCCAGGGCGCGGCTCTGCTCGGCGGTAACCTCCGCCCGCAGCCGCTTGGTACGCGGATTGACGGTACGGGAGATGGTCAGCAGATCGGCATGGCCGCCCGCCTCGATGCGCCGGCAGACCGGATCGCCGGGGTCCATCGCCAGTCCGGTGGCCGGCGCGGCCTCGCCGAACAGGCCCGCCTCGCCGCCGTCCGGTCCGGCCAGTACCCGGCGGATGAAGCGCCAGGCCAGGGTCTCCTTGCCCAGGCCCTCCGGCCCGGTCATCAGCCAGCCATGGTGCAGGCGGTCGCCCTGCAGGGCCCGGGCCAGCATGGCTTCGGCCTGTTCGTGGCCGAACAGCGTGTAGGTGTTGCGCGGACCCGGGGGCGCCTCGTCCTCCTGGTCGTCGGTTGCGGGCTTGCGGGCCATCTCAGTCGGCCGTTCCGGTCACCCGGTGCAGCAGCATGCTGGTCAGGCGGCCGAAGAAGCCCAGGCGGGCGACATCGCGGCCGGCGGTCAGCGGCACCCGGCGCGGGCTCATGCCCGGCGCGCTGATCTGCAGCTCGGCGATCCGGTCGCCCTTGCGCACCGGCGCGGGCACCGGCCCGTCATAGACCACCCGCACGTCGAGATCCTTGCGCGCGGTGCGCGGCAGCGTGACCACGAGATCCCGGTCGATCAGCAGCGGAACGGCGGAATATTCCCCCAGCCAGACCCGGGCCTCCGCCACCGCTTCGCCGGCGGTATAGAGGGCATAGTTCTTGAACTGGCGGAAGCCCCATTCGAGCAGACGCTCTGATTCGCGCGAGCGCTGGTTCACGCTCTCCAGGCCGTTCACCACCAGCACCAGACGCCGGTCCGCGCGCGCGGCGGAGGCGACGAGGCCGTAGCCGGATTCCTCCGTGTGACCGGTCTTCAGGCCGTCGGCGCCCAGATTCTTGTAGAGCAGCGGATTGCGGTTGCCCTGCTTGATGCCGCTGTAGGTGAACGAGCGCTCGGAAAACAGCGGATAGAGCTCGCCGTGATCGCGAATGATCCGGACCGCCAGGCTGGCAAGATCGCGGGCGGACATGTGGTGTCCGGGCGCCGGCCAGCCGCTGGCGTTGCGGAAGCTGCTCTGCGTCAGGCCGATCTCGGCGGCCCGGCGTGTCATCGCCTCGGCGAAGGCCTCCTCGCTGCCGGCGATGCCCTCGGCGACGACGATGCAGGCGTCGTTGCCGGACTGCACGATGATGCCCCTGAGCAGATCGGCGATCGTCGCGTGCTTGCCGACCTCGACGAACATCTTCGAGCCGCCCATCTTCCAGGCCTTCTTCGAGATCGGGAAGCTGTCCTCCAGGTCCAGCCGGCCGTCCTTCAGACGCTCGAACAGCATGAAGACGGTCATCAGCTTGGACATTGAGGCCGGCGGCATCGGCGTGTCGGCATCCTTTTCCAGCAGGATGGCGCCGGTGTCGTAATCCAGGAGGACGGCGTGCCGGGCCGGGGTCTGCATCTCCAGGGCCCGCGCCGACGCGGCGGCGAGAACGGTCGCGCCGAGCAGGGCCGCGAGCACAAACAGGGCGGGCGCCGGCAGGCCCGGCAGCGGAAGAATTCGCGGTCTGGTCATGGCCTCGTCCGTGGTCTGCGTTCTGTCGCTCATCCGCGCGCGCCGCGCACGATCCAGCCTTGCGCCGCAGGATGGCAGGAACATGACGTCAGCGCACGGGGCTGTCGATCACGATGCGCGCATCGTCCAGTCCGACCTGCAGGACTTCCAGCAGCTTGCGGTCCGCCGCCTCGACACTGTCCAGCGGACCCAGCCGGACCCGGTAGAGCGGCCTGCCGTCCACCGTGACGCCGGAAATGCGCGCATCGCCCAGCGGCCGCAGCCGGGCGAGCACCCGCTCGGCGTTGCCCGGGCTGGAGAACGCCCCGGCCTGGACGTAGATCGTCGGATTGGCCGGCACAACGACCCGGGATACCGGATTGGCGGCGGGGGTGCCGGCGCCCGCGCCGCCGATCGTCGCGGTGTCCACCGTGCCCGCCGGCTCCCGGGCGGCCACCACCTGGCGGCCGCCGACGGTGTCCGCGGTTGGCGATGACGGGACGCTGCGCGCACCGGGCGGCGGCGCCAGCGTGCCCGCGGACACCGTGCCCTTGCGCAATGCCGGCATCTCGTTGCCGGAGACCGTGGTGCCGGCCGGCACCGTGCCGCCGTTCAGGACCGACACCCGGACCTTGGCGACCCCCTTGCGTCGGAAGCCCAGCAGCTGGGCCGCGCGCCGGGAGACATCGATGATCCGCCCGTGCACGAAGGGGCCGCGATCGTTCACGATCAGGTCCAGCGAGCGGCCGTTCTCCAGGTTGGTGACCCGTACCCGGCTGGGCATGGGCAGGGTCTTGTGCGCCGCGGTGAGCGCGTTCATGTCGAACGTGTCGCCGTTCGCGGTCTTGCGGCCGTGGAACTTGGGCCCGTACCAGCTTGCCAGACCGGTCTCGTCGTAGGTCGGATCGACCTTGGGATAATACCAGATGCCGGCCACCTGATAGGGCTTGCCGACCTTGTAGGTGCCGCCGCCACCGCCCTGGGCCTGCAGTTCCTTGGCGGCATGGATCGCGAGCTGGGTCTCGGCGCAGCCGGCGAGCAGGAACAGGGCCGCCATCAGCAGACCGGCTCCGCACCTCGCGCTCTTCATCGCCCCTCCTCGCGCCATCGCGGCAGTTCCTCGTGTTCCCGCCCGCTCAGGGCTGGCGCAGCCGGTCCGAAAGCAGGCCGACCGACAGGCCGAAATAGTTCGAGCGGTTCCAGCGCAGGATCGAGCGGTAGTTGCTGTAGACCATGTAGGCAGGCGACGCCTTGCCGGCGTTGGGCAGCACGATCCAGGCGGTCAGGTCGGCGCGGGCCGGCAGGTCGGCGCCGCCGGGCCGGCGCACGCCGAGGGCCTGCCATTCGGCGATCGACTGGCCGTTCTTCAACCGCGGCTTCGGATTGCCGAGCGCGAGGTCGAAGCCGGCGGGCAGCACCACCTCGCGGCCCCAGGTGCGGTCGGAGCGCCAGCCGGCGTTGGCGAGATAATTGGCCGCGGAAGCGAAGACGTCGGGCAGCGTCGTCCAGATGTCCCGCCGGCCGTCGCCGTCATGGTCGCGGGCATAGCGCAGGAAGCTCGACGGCATGAACTGCGACTGGCCCATGGCGCCGGCCCAGGAACCCTTCATCGCCTCGGGCGTGATGTGGCCGGCCTGCAGGATGTCGAGCGCGTTCAGCGCCTCCTTGCGAAAGTAGGCGCTGCGACGGGGATCCCAGGCCAGCGTGGCGAGCGCCTGGACGACCGGGAAGCCGCCGGTATAGCTGCCGTAGTTGGTTTCCAGTCCCCACAGGGCCACGATGAAGCGCGGCTGCACGCCGTAGCGCGCGCCCACCTGCTCCAGCAGCGGACGATGGCGCGCCAGCAGTTCGCGGCCGCGGGCGATCCGGGTATCGGAGACCCGCCTGTCGATATACTGGCGATAGGTGACGGTGCCCTCGGGCTGGCGCCGGTCGAGCTCGATGACCCGGCCGATCGGCTCGTTGGACGGCAGGGCGCGGCGCAGGATGTCGTCGCTGACGCCGCGGCCGCGGGCCTCGCCCTTCAGTTCCTCCAGCCAGGTGGCGAACGGCACGGCGTTGCGTTCCGCGGCGCCGGCGTGGCCGGTCGCGGCGGCCAACGCCAGTCCGGCCAGCAGGCAGTGCAGCAACGGCGACGACAGGGCCCGGATCCCGATTCTTCGCATGCGGATTTGTGCCATGCCCGCCGCGCCCCAACAAGCCGCATCGCCAGGCAACCGGCCGGCCTGTTCAGAAGGGCGGCTTTTTTGTATTCCTCGCGCCCGCTGGATGGGTGGCCGAGCGGTTGAAGGCACTGGTCTTGAAAACCAGCAAGGGGTTAACGCCTCTTCGTGGGTTCGAATCCCACCCCATCCGCCACCGCGCCTTCGGCAGAAAGCGCGCAGACCTGCTCCGTCTCCGCCTGTCTTTCCGGCAGGTCACGGGGCGACGGACGGCGGAGCGGTACTGTAGCGCGACACTTGGTTTTACCGAGCGCGTCACTTGGTTCTACCGCAAGCTCAATTTCTGTGAAGCGGCGATAATCCGGCGCTCGATAGGCCGTTTCGAGCCTTCGTCGGGCCTTTCACCAGACCGTCTGACGTTCAGGAACTCGTAGGAGCTGCTATCAAGCTGCCGTCAGGTGCGAGGGTTACCTGACCTTCATGTTCGGCCGCCACGGTCGCGAGAACCTTCAGGTAAGCAGAAACGCACGGCCATCCCAGTGCCTGCGCTTGGCCGTCGCTGGAGATCTCGCCAAGGACCAACGCTTCGGTCCGGCCTGAGGACCGCAACGCGAGATCGGCCGCAGTCCGCTGCTTCCGGTGAAGTTCTCGCAGCTCGTTCAACACACCTTCCGGCGCCTGCCGGCGTCCGCTTGACCAGGACTTGATGCTGTCCGAACTCACGCTGTGGAAATCGGCTGCTTCACGGATCGAGAGACCGCACAGCTCTCTGAACAGGCCGTAGAAGTGGTCAGTCACTGCATGTTGACCTTTCTGTCCGGCAGCCCCGCGCTCGATCCAACACCACGAAGGAAGGCCAAGGCCTCCTCCTCGCTGAACGGACCGGCAAGGTGGAGCACTTTGGTGCGAGGACGACCGTTCTCCTTGGTGAAGCGGACCTCTACCACGTTGAAACGTCCACGCTCCACCGTCGTGCTGATATGCGGATTGACCGCTCTGGCTTCCTGGGTCGCGGCGACCATTGGAGATCCGTTCTCGCGCGCCATCCTCAAGAGTCTCTGCGGGATCTTGCCCTGCAGCCCTGCAGCTTCGTGAATCTTGCCGCTCATCGTGCGGCAACCGTGATCGTGATCACGCCGATGCCTTCGTCCGGCCAGCCGAAGACAGGCGTCACCTCTGCGGGTTCATATGCCTTCCAGTCGCCGCCGTATCCCGGTTCGATCACGTTGAAACCGGCGTTCTGCAGCGTCTCGACGGCCTCTTCGATCGTGTAGACGGTATCGACGTCGATGGCATCGCCGGTCCGGCCGTTCTCAACCGGCACGGCGAGCGCATGGTAAGCCTGCCTCAGATCCTCACCATCGCAGCCGCAATCCGCGTTGTCTTCCGCGCCCTCGCTCCCGTGGGGATCAGCGCACCAGTTCGCGCCGTACCTTTGGACCAGCTCCGCCGCCTCGTGGACTTCGCGCTCGAAGTCTTCCCGGGAAAGATGGTCGAGCGTGCGGAACTTGATGACGAGCCAGTCTTCGATCGCCATCGGGTCCAGGTCGGGGCGGATCTCGGCGATCGACTTGGTGTAGTGCGTCCATGCGGGATGGTTCATCGTCTCAGGCCTCTCTTGCCTCTTGCGGTGGGCTAATCCCGCCGCGTTGACGGTCATTGTACACTGAGAGTGTACCCCGATCAAAGACGCAATCTGGCCGTTTCGAAACGACGCTTCACGGCGGATCAGCTCCCGTGATGTTCAACTCGACTGCAGCCCGTCCGCTTCGTCAGCCGCCTCCTGGAGCCGAAGCAAGTTCAGCATGGAGAGTGCAGATCGCGAACGCCGCAGCCAGGCTGCAAACTCCGTTACCGACGAGTCGGTATCGGTCCAGCCGGTTGGCCAGCCCATCAGCGTCTCTAAAAACTGCGGGTTGCAGACCAGGGGAAGATCGGAGCCGGGAATCCCATGCTTCAAGGTCAAAAGGAGCGGGTAGGAAGAGCTCGCGGGGGTCGCCGGGGTCCTCGATGGCGACAGCTTCAGTTCGCTGATCAGGATCCACAACGCGGTCCAGGCGAAGGCAGCCCGATCGATGCCGAACTGAAAGCTCCCCTTTGTCAAAGTGACCCGACTTTCGCCGGCGAGTCGGATGATCGGATAGTGGCCCGGTCGGCGCACGGTCGGCGTAGGCCAGTATGAAGAGCCGTTCCCGTTTGTGGCTGCCGCCAACACCTGCCACCGTGAAGATGCCCGCCGCAACCCGGAAACCCATCGCGACCAGGTCGCCCGCGACCTGGTCGAAGCCGAGCCGAAGATGACCGGCGACGTTCTCGAGGAGCACTGCCGGCGTTTCGGTTTCGCGAATGATCCGGGCGATCTCGGGCCAGATATGGCGGGGGTCCTTGGTACCGCGCCGGCGGCCGCTTGAACTGAATGGCTGGCATGGATAGCCCGCAGAGACGATATCCACGAGGCCGCGCCACGGTCGGCCGTCGAAGGACTTAACGTCGTCCCACACAGGCGCCTGATCCAGGGCCTGGTCTTCCATCCGCGCCACGAGAGCGGCCGCGGCGTAGGCGTCTCGCTCGACATAGCCCACAGTTCGATATCCGGGATCGGCGACGTGCAGGCCGAGTTCAAGGCCGCCGGCGCCGGCGCACAGGGCGAGACCCCATCGGGGCAGAACTTCGGGAGATAAAGCCAGGTCATCCACGTGACCGAATCGACGTCAGCATGATCGCAAGCGTCCCTTTCCAACTGGGACGCTCTCGCGCTGTCGTGCAGCTTCCTGGCGTTCGGGTTTTAGCTTCGTCACGCGCTTGCAGCGCGGACACTTCACTTCTATGGCGGTAGCGATAGCGCGGGCTGATTCGGCACGCAAGAGCAAACGGCCGCAGCCGTTACAACGGATCGACTCCACAGGTGGTTTCCATACAGCATGACCCCGCCTCCGCGCGGAGGTGGCGGGATGGCCAGAGCTTGGCCGGTTCTGATCATGCGGAGTCTTGTTCCGCGGCGTCGGGCGGTGGTGCGCCCGCGCCCCCGCCGGCCCTCGGGGCGACGGAGGATGAAACGATGGATGACGGAAAATACTGGGAAGCGCAGAAGCTGCTGGACGAGCGGGCCTACAACCAGGCGATCGCGCTCAAGAACAAGGTTTATCTGGCCAACACGGGCGGAGCGATCGCGGCGCTGAGTTACCTCGGAACGACGGCGGCTAGCGGCAATCTGGATAAGTGGGCGCTCGTCCCGCTTCTCTGTTTCGCGATCGGCGCCTGGACTGGGCTGAACACGCTGGCGGTGGCCCTTATGGAGACGATCAAGGACATCAAAGAACTTACAAACGCGCGGCACGGTCTGCCGAAACGCGACTACAGCAGCGGCACCAGGTTCGAAGATCTCGTGTTCGGCAAGATGGAGAGTTATTCGTTCTGGAACGGCCTCGCGGCGAACCTCGCCTTTGCCCTTGGCTGTTTCTCCGGTATCGGCCTGCTGGCGATCGCGTAGCGCGACGCGGACCGAGGTGCTGATCGGTTTCGCTGTCACTGCGAGCGCTTACCCGGCCGACAATGCCGGGAGTGTTTGATCGTCCTCACCCTTCAGGCCGTGGGATATGTGAACCGCGGCTCCAGCCGCACGGCCGGCGTGGTAACCCGATCCGAAATCCCTGCCGATCGACGGGTCCTTCCGGTTGATCGACTTCAGCCTGACGCCGCGGAGAGACAGCTCGCGTTTCAGTTCCGCGGTGCGGGTGTTGATGGCGGTCACGGCCTCGTCTTCTCCGCCGTAGCGCTGCAGCATCAAGGCATACACCTTGCGCTGCAGCGACTGCGAAAGACCCTCCTGGAACGCCAGCATCGCCCGGCGCCGGGTCCGATCCTTCCGGCGCCGGCGGTACTCGGGATTGTGCCGGAACTCGCGCTGCGCCCGCTCGATGGCCCGTTTCAGCACGGTGTGGATGTAGTCCGCGATCAGCAGGTCGCTCGATTGCCCGAAATAGATCTGTCGGCCGCGCGGGCCGTTCGGATCGCGCCAGGTGCGGCAGCGGCAGAGCGCCGCCACGAGGATCCAGAGCGCGGTGTAGGGGTCCGACCGCTTCGGCGCCGGCTGCTCGCGCTCCTCGAAGGGTTCGTTCGCGATCTCCTCCTCGCTGATGCCGTATTCGTCCATCAGCGCGGCGGCCCTGGCCGCGGCGGACAGCGCCTCGTCTTCGGTGCATCCGTTCTCCGGGGTCATCTTCCGGAGGGCCGCGAGCTTTCGGATGATGTCGTCGCGCCGGCTGTTCACGGCCAGTGCTCGTCGGCCGTGACGTCGAGGGCCTGGCGCGCGGCGTCGTCCATGCCGGCGATCGTGGTCTCCAGGTCGTCGGAGGCGGCGCGGATCGCGGAGATCGCCACCCACAGCGCCTTCATGGCGTCCACCTCGGCCTGCTCGTCGGCGGTAAGCGTCCCGCCGCTCGCCTTCTTGTCGGTCAGCTCTACCCCGCGGGCCGTTGCGTTTCGCTGCTTCCACTCCGGCGCCAGCGTGATGATCCGCCGACCGGCTTCGATCTTGGCCTCGCGGCAGAGCGCGTCGGCGAGATCCTGGCCGGTACGAGCCGGCGGCACGAAGGCTGCCCGTCGCTGCACCACCGCCTCGACCAGGTCGGCCGTCCAGGCCGCCTCGATCTCGGCGCGATCGGCGTCGGGTACGTGCTCCGGGATCGCGTCGCCGGCCTCCAGGGCGGTGCGGTGCTCGCGGCCCTCAGCAGTGCGCGCGATGACGGCGATTGCGCCGGTTTCCGGATTGATCGTCTTGCGGATGAACTGCATCACACCGTCCCCATGTAGAAGCCGCCGGCAAAAAAGTTGGCGTTGTAGGCCTGGATGATCTCGCTGCGCTTTGGGATCGACCCGAAGCTGGCGTGCGACGGCGACGTCGGCGACAGCAGCAGGTAGAGCCCGCTGCCGGAGCCGTAGAGGCCCATGGCCATCTGCTGGCCGCTGCCCCAGGTCGCGGACGACTGCGTCTGCATGTTGTTGTCGAAGTTCAGCCAGCCGCCCGGCGACCAGGTGATGGTGAACGGGAAAGCCCCGATCTGGAGCGCCCGGCTGTCGTCGGTCGAGCCGTCGCCGCTCAGCGTGAAGGACGCTCTCCAGAAGACGAAGACGGTGCCGTCCGGCAAGTAGATCGCGAGCGATTTGCCTTCCCTGGCAGAGTAGGCGAACTCGCCGCCCGTATCGCCGAACGTCGGCGTCCAGTCGACCGAGGCGAAGCGGACCTGGGCGTCGATATGCACGTCCCACTGACCGGCGGCCGAGCCGTCATCCTTCAGGCGAAGCACGGCCCGCTCGCCTGGCGCCAGGGCGGCGACCAGCGTCCCGCCGCCACCATCCTCGATCTCGAATTCGGTCGATGCGCTCGCCGAGTTGGAAATTGTCCAGGGCCGACCGATCACCATCCCGGCCGCGTTGCCTGCCGGCATGACGAGCTTCCGACCCGAAGCCGTGAACGTCAGGATCTGGGTCGGCGCATTGCTGGCGACCAGCGTCTTGTCGATCGCCAGGGACTCCTCGTTCAGCCCGTAGACAAGAAGGTCGGTCAGCTCCTCGGCCACGATCGCGTCGATCTGATCCTTGAGCAGGCCGATCGCCTGCGGGACATAGGGCCAGAGGAACTCGTTGATCGCGAGCTGGCGCGCGATCGTGATGGCATCGCTCATGCGACGATCTCCCTCAATGTGATGGCGACGGCGTGGTTCTCGGGGTCGCGACGAACGAGCCGGGGGCGCTGGCGGCCTTCGATGATCGCGTAGAGGCAGGACCGCCACTCGCCGAGACCGTCGTCCGGGTCGCCGACGAACAGGAATGGCCGGCTGCCGCGCGAGCGCCGCATGAAGTCGGCCATGAAGCCCTCGGCTTCCGATTTGGCGAGATCTTCCCAGCGGACGGAGATCACCCGCCAGGCGTCGCCGCGGGCGAACCAGACCGCGCCGCCGCCCAACTCGTGGATCTCGTCGTCGGATTCGATCTCTGTGACGGTTCCGAAGGTGATGTTGTAGCCGGGCGACCATTTCACGCCGGCCAGCAGGCGGCCGGCTTCCAGATAGCCATCCGGGTTGTCGGGGTCGCGCCAGTCGATCCGGATGGCGCGCACCGTGTAGGACTGATCGAGCTTCACCAGGCGGAAGCGCGGATACTCGTCGAGGTCGGTGGCGATCGGGATACCGCCGGCCGTCATTTCGGCCATCGTCGCCTCGCCGATCCCGAAGACCCTTGGCCAGATCGACAGGTCGGTCGCGCTGTAGACCACCTCGGTGGCGGCGGCGTCGCTGTATAGCGTGAGATCAAAAACCGCCGCCAGGCTCGCGTTGTGGCCCAGTAGGCAGATCGTATCGATGCCAGTGTCGGCGGACAGCACGGCCTGCATCCACTCGGCCGAACAGCCCGTGTGACGCAGTTTCGAAGACAGTTCGAAGAAGGCCAGGTTGTCGGCGTCGAGGCTGTTGCCGAGATCGTCGGCCGCGGCCGACGACTGCGACAGCGACGCCGAGACAATGGCGTCGTCGTAAAGGAGGAACGCGTTCGCCATCAGTCCACCAGCCGCCAGAGGAGCAGGCCGACGCCATCGGAGCGGCGCTTGGAGATCCCGCGAACGACGAAGTCGGCGCCGGCGGCCAGGTTGTGGTCGGGATGGATGACCCGGAGGACCTTTCCGATGTGCAGGTCGAAGCCGCGCCCGCGGATCGAGCATCGGTAGAACCGCCTGCGCTTCTTGCGGATCGCGAGGTCGGCAGCCGCCTGGACGTCGGCATCGGACTTGTCGCGATAGAAGGTTGTCCGCGGCTCGGCCGGCCGGGACTTGGGATAGTCGTCCTTCACGTCCGGATCTTCGGCCGCGGTGGTCCTGAACGCTTTCGCAAGGAATTCCTCGTGCGCCGTACCGTGGACGGCGCCGGCCAGGTCCGCGCCGGACATCTCCAGCCAGTTGGGCCCATAGAACAACGGCACCTTCCACTCCGGGACGCGTTCTGCATCGAGCGTCAGTCGGCCACGTTCCATGTCGGTGTCCGAAACGATCATCTCGGGCGTTCCTGAAGGCGGCTTGATCAGGCCGCATGTCAGCTTGCCGGTTACCGGGTCCTGGTCGATCCAGGCGCCGATCGCCTTGATCAACAGCGTGACGATATCGGCCACCGATCGCGTGTCTCCGGGCGGGGTCCAGTGGCCGATCTCGCCGGGCCGGTCGGTCGCCAGATCGTCCCAGGCGTCGCTGTCGAAATCGGCCGTCGAGAGCGATGTCCGATCGACGATCATGCGCTGGACGATATCCGCCGTGGTGTCGACGAAGCCCGAACCGGTTGCGTCGCCCTTCGCGTCCAGCGTCAGGCGGTAGCTCGGGGCGACATTGGGCGTCACCCGCGCATTGGCGGCATCGCCCGTGTAGGCCGCGCCGATCGAGTTGCCGCCCTCGTAAACCGCGTCGATCGACGAGACGTCACGATCTCCGAATACGAAGCGGCGGTTGACCGCGTCGACCTGGTCGGCCGGAACGTTCAGGCAGTGACCGTAGATCGTCGGGAGGGTGACGTCCTTGTGATCGTCCCCGCCTTCCCAACCGCCGGTTCCGGCAAACACCGAAGTCTGGAACGGCACGTCCAGCTCGCCCAGCAGTCCGCGTACGGGAACCAGCATCCGGCCGTCGCGGATCTCGGCCGACCCCATGATCCCGCTCAGGACGAGTTCGTGATCGGACCAGGCGGCACCGTGCAGTCCAATCCAGATCTGCACCGGATGGCCGTCATAGGCATAGTCGGTCCAGGGCCAGTTCGAAGCCTGGCCGTCACCACCGCGCGACAGGTCGATTTCCAGGGCGCCTCGGGTCACGGCGGCGAGGCCGGCTTCTTCCAGGGCGTGGTCGATCAGCGGCGGGGCTGCAAGCCGTGCCTGGAAGTACGCGTTCGGGGGCGTGTCTCCGGGTCCGGTCAGGACGGCGCGGGTGCCGATCCGCAAAGTGGCGACCGACGCGCCGGCGACGTTGCGCGGCTGCAGCTCAGCCAGCCATTGACGCTTCGTGTTGAGGGTATCGAAGGCGCTCATCAGTAGTCGCCATCCCCCTCGAACCAGGTGGTTGCGCCGCCCGCAACCTTCTGCGCCTGCGCTTCGGCGACCAGGCGCTGGTTGGTCTTTCCGAGTGCCTGGACTTCTGCCTTGAGCGCCTGCAGTTCGTCCTGAAGGGCCGGCGCAGTGACTTCCTGCACCGGAGGCGGCGAGGTCTTTTCGGTAGCTTTGATGGCTTCCTCTTCGGCCCGCGCGGCCGCCCGGTTCAGCACGGCGGCAACTGCGTTGAAGTCGGTCAGGTACTGCGGGGCGGCCGATCCGTGGAACGCCTTGCTCTTCTCCAGAAAAGCGCGCGCCGTTGTCGGCAGATCCGTGAGCGAGTCGAGATCGCCCTGATCGACCTGGGCGGCCAGGTTGTCGAACGACGCCCGCGCCCTCGACAATTGCTTGTCGGCCGACAGCGGCGACAGGTCGGAGAGCTGCAGGTCTTCAATGGCGCCCCGCAGACTCGCTGCGGCATCGGTGAACGCCGAAGCCAGCCGATCGGCCTCCTGGGCGGCCGCGGCGCTGGCCTGCAGCCAGGGTTCGACTCCCTCTTCCAGGATGTCGTCGATGGTCGATTGCTCAACATTCCGCAGGACGCCCGATTCCAGAATGTCGCGCACCAGATCGTCGGCGGTGTTGTGCAAGCCGCCCTGCTTTGCGAATTCGCGTATGGCCAGCGAGATATCGATCCCGGCCGTGTCGTAGCGCCCGCCGGTCTGCGCGCTGATCGCATTGAGAGCGGCGATCGCTCGTTCGGCTTCGGCCACGACGCGCCCCGTGTTGCCGCCGTTGTCGGCGCCGGTCGCCTTCAGGAACGCCTGGCCGGCATCGTCGAAACCGATACGGGCGCCCGCGTTCGGTCCGACGCCGTTGTCGCCGAACAGCTTGCCCCCGAACACCAGGCCGCCGGCGGCGAGCGCGCCGAGCGCCAACGGGCCTCCCGCGGCGCCCAGGCCGAAGAGTGATCCACCAGATCCGACAATCCCGGAGGTCGCGGCGCTGGCTGCGCCGATGCTGCCAACGTTGGTGGCCACGACACTAGGTGCGACACCGAACAGGCTCGATCCGAGACTGCCAAGTGCCGCGTTGATCCCGAAGTCCGGCAGGATCTTGCTGACCAGGCTCCCGGCCAGGTTCTGGCCCAAGCCGCCCAGCAGAGATCCGGTGCCTGCGCCGGGCTGGGCGCCGAACGACTGACTGATGCCACCAAGCACCGGTTGCAGCACCAGGCTTGCGGCGATCTCGGCTGCCAGATCCTTGAATATCCCGATCACGCGATCGCGGAACTGGCTGAACAGATCCACACCGCCATCGAGCGCGGAACGGAAAGCGCCAGCCAGGGAACTCTGAATGCCGCCAGCCACTCTTTCCCAGGTCTGCCTTGCGGCCGCGGCGGCGCGTTCTTCCGCCCGCTTTCGTTCCTCGATCGCGATCTGCGCATCGACGTGCTGCGCGGCGATCTCGCGCAACTGTTCGATCTCCCGATCGTTCAGCTCCAGGCCTTCCGCCTTGGCGAGGTTCAACAGGTTCCGCGACTCGATCTCGACCTGTCGGTCCCGTTCCGAGAGCTGGGCAAGCTCCAGTTCCTCCGCCAGGCTCACGACAGCTTCTTCGAGCGCCTTGCGACCGTCCTTGCGGGTCTTTTCAAGAGCCCGTTGCCGCGCTTCGGCTTCCGCCATCGCCTTGGCGCTGAAGGTCTCCATCGAGGTGTATTCCTCGACCTTCGCGGCCAACGGATCGAGCGCCAGGAGCTGCAGTTCCAGGCCATTTGCCAGGCTGCGCGCTTCGGCGGGATCGATCAGGCCCTTTGACAGCCCCGCCTGCAGGGTTGCCAGGTTCTCGTTGATCTTCCGGATCTTGCCTCCCAACGGGTCCATCTCGTCGGCGATCGCCCGCAACTCGCGGCGCAGTTTGGTGATCGCCTTGTCTTCCTTCGGCGCGTCCTCGACCGCCGGCTTCTTCGGCCTGCGGTTCGACGGTGGGGGCGTGTAGGCATCGGCCGCGTGGGTGATTTCCGGTGCCTGGGCGATCAACAGCAGCTTGCGGCGGGCTTCCTCGATCCTGCCAAGTTCCGCTTCGAGGGCGTCGCGCCGTTCCGACAGTTCGAGCGCGCTGCGGGTCTGCGCGCCGGCGGCGGTTTGAGCGCGCTCGCGCAGATTGGCGCCGGCCATCAAGCCCAGTCGCCGGCGGTCCGACCCGGTCTGCCCGGCGGCGATTGCGGCCGCGTCGAGGGATTCGATCTCTGTGCGAATCCGTTTTTGCTGCTGCACGAGGTTCGCCATCTCGATTGCCCGCTCCAAGGCTCGCGTGGTGGCATAGCTCTGGGTTTCCTGGTCTTTGAGCGCTGCGGTGGCGTCGTCGATCAGGGGGCGGACGTCGCCCTCGGCGGTCCGGAGCACATCCAGGGCATCGCTCAGGTTGGTGATCCTGGTGTCGGCATCCTCGGCCGAATCTCCGAACGCGATCATCGCACCCACCGCGAGGCCGATGGCCGCCGGGATCGCGGTGAAGGGATTGGCGAGAAGCGCGATGTTCAGGAGGCGCATGGACGCGGCGATACCCGCGACCGTGCTGGCAATCTTCGCCGCGGCAAGGCCGATGCCGGCGGCCGCTATGAGGTCCAGGTTCTCGGCCGCAGCGGTCAGCACGTCGCCGGCCAGTTCACCGATGCGATCGAGTGCGCCCAGGATCTCGGGATCGCGCAGCGCTTCGGCGAGTGCGACAGCGCCGCGGGTGATTCCCGCAAGGAAGCCGCTCTGATTGAAAGCCTGCTGGGCGTCTCGAAAGGCGTTCGAAAGCCGGTTCAGTTCCGCGCGGGTCGAGGTCATGGCGGTCGGCAGACCGGCCGCGAAGGTCGAGCGCAGTTCGCGGGCGAACCGGGGCAGAAAGTCCTCGGCCAGCACCTCGCCCTGTTCGAGCATCTTGTTGAGCTGCTTTTCGGTCACGCCCATCGCCCGCGCCGCGATGATGAAGGCGCCGGGAACGCGCTCGCCGAGCTGTCCGCGCAGCTCCTCCGCCTGAACCGATCCCTTCGACATGATCTGTTCGATCGCGCGCATCGCGCCGCGGGCGTCGTCGGTCGATCGGCCCAGCACCGTCATCGCCTCGGATACCGCGATCGAGATTTCGCGGATCTCCGCTTCGGCGAGCGAGGTGCCCGCCGCGGCCGCCGTCAGTTGCGCGTGCGAGGTGGCGAGCGCCAGGAAGTCCTGGCCCAGCCGCGCGGCCTCCTGGCGCACGAAGGCCAGTTCCCGGGCGCTGGCGCCGGCCGATCCGGTGACCGCGAGGAAGCTGTTGTCGACCGATTCAAGGGCGGTGCCGACGCCGACAGTCTGCTGCACGAGCAGGCCTAGGCCGACCGCCGCGATCGCGCCCCGCAGGCCCGAGAACGATCCCGAGAGGGACCGGGTTTCCCGGTTGAGATCGCGGGTCGCGCCGGCCGCCGATCTGGCTTCGCGGCCATACCGGCGGATCTCTTCGGCAGCCGGCCGCGCGTTCTGGCGGGCCAGGCTCGCGGCCACCTCGCGGGTCGATCGGGAGAACGCCCGCTGCTGGTCTCGCGTCCGTTCGGTGGTTCGGCCATAGGCCGCCAGGCTGCGATTGAGCCGTGCGGTGTCGATCGACTGCACTGCCGATCGTAGATTGCGAAACTCGCTGCCGGCGCCGCGGCTGACCTGCCCTGCGCCGGACATGGACGACTTCGTCCGGTCGAGATCGCGGGCCGCCTGGCTCGCCGCTCCGCCGATACCGGCAAGCTCTCTATTCAGCTTCTTGCCGTCGTTCGCGACCGACTGCATCGTCCGGGTCAGGTCGCGATGATCACCCTCGAAACGGATGCCGTAGACGTAATCGTTCATCGCCGCCGCCCCAGCTCATCGAGGGCGGCGATCTCCATGTCGCGGATCTCGCGGAACCTGTCCTGGGTCAGCTCGATCGACAGCAGTTCCGCCACCGTCCGGACGGCGGTGTAGTCGAGGCCGGTATGGACGCCGCTCATGCCCGCTCGCCGCCATTGCGTCGAGCAGGCCAGAAACAGGCCCACCGTGTCGACATTGTCGGGATGAACAACGATCTCGCGCGAGCGCGTGGCGCGTTCGCGCTGGCGCTGGAATGCCCTGGGCGGCAGTCCGAAACGGGCGAGGTCCGCCGCGACGTCGTCATCATCATTGCCGGATCGATGGCCGCTCGCCCAACGGCGAGCGGCCTCCTTCAGTTTTTTGCCTTGCGACCGGCCGCGCAGCCGAAATAGCTCTGGACGAGCGGTTGCCGGACGTAGCTCACCTCCAGCAGGGCCGAGACGGCTTCCTTGCTGAACGCGATCGGCTGCTCGTCCGGACCCATGACGTCGCCTTCCTTCCATCCGACCAGGGCCTCGCGAATGAGATCCGCGACCGTGTCGCGCCGCTCCAGCAGCTCGTCGATCGTGGTGTTCCCGGTCAGTTCGTCGGTCCGGCTCTGCGGCAGGATGCGCCAGTGGACCCGGATGCGATGACGGTTGGACTTGCCGCCTTCGGTGGGCTGGTCGATGTCGACCGGCCAGTTTTCAACGATCAGCGGGGCGTCGGGATCGGGAAGCGTGAACATGGGAGGAAGTCCTTTCGATGGGGCGCCTTCTTCGGGATTCGGGATCAGCGGAAGATGTAGGCGAGCTCGTCGTCGCCGGCTTCGCTGGCGGTGAACAGCAGATCGAGATCGAGGAACTTGTCGCCGTCGACGTTGACCGGTCGTACGTCGCGGATCTGCACGGCCGGCGCGGAGACCTCGACGATGTTGCCGGCGGTCAGGCCGTGCACCAGGCTGAGGGCTCCGAGCGTGTGACCGGTCGCGACGGCGAAATAGTCCTGAACGGCGATCGTGGGAGCCTCGATCCGGGCCGTCCCCTCGATCCGCCGACGCGAACGCCGAACCGCCTCCTGGTTGACCAGCGAGCGGAACTGGAGCTGGTAGCCCGAGCCGATGCGCAGGCTCTCCAAGGCGGCGGCATGGCCGTGGATGGTGAGGGTCGGAGCGTTGTCGTCCTCGACCGGCAGCGGGTCCTGGAACGACGAATAGTCCGGATCGGCCGGCGCGGCGGTATTGGCGGGCGCGGTGAACAGCCCCATCCAGTCGACAGTCAGATACGGAATCTGGCCGACGACATACTCGAAGCCGACGCCGGCGCGCAGGCCCAGCACCTTGAACAGGTCGGAGCCCCAGTAGAAGTCCATCGTCGCGCTGTCGCCGTCGCCCGTGATCGGGTCGTACTGCGCCTTTGTGGAGGCGGTCAGGGTCTCGGCGAACGCCGCCGCAAGCAGCGCCGCGTTGAATGCCGGCGCATCGCCGGCCGCGCCGGCGCCGGCCGCCTCGATCTTGAAGCTGCCGCGATGATGCTTGTTCAGGTAGAGATCCGGGCTCGCGCCCTGGCCGGGGCGGTCCAGGTTGCGCTGCTGGCGTTCACCGGCCAGCGGCTCGATCTGGAACTCCGAGGTCATCAGAGCGTTGGCCGCCGGCGTCGCGGTGGCGTCGGTGCCGTAGGTGGTCTCCTTCTTCAGGAGCACCAGCTTGTCGTCCCACTTGATCATCTCAGGTTCCCTTCACCTTCGTCCTGGAGGGCTTGTCGCCGGTCGGGGCCGGTTCGGGCGGCTTGGCCCCTTCCAGGCCGATGCGCCGCCGCTCGGCGCCGTCTGCCGAACGGGCGCGATCGCCGTTCGGATGGTGCCGGGTCGGCTCGCCGACCTGGCGGCGTCTGCCGTTCTCGTCGATGACGAACTGGCCGGGTTTGCGGGCCATCTTTCTCTCCCTCACGCGGTTCGGTAGGTGGTTGTGATCAGGCCGCAGACGGCCCGGTGACAGAGCACGTCGGAGAAGACGACGGGCCCGATCTCCCGGACCTGCAGTCCGGCCTGGTTTTCGGTGTTGATCGTGGCCACGGCGCCGCCCAGCGTGGTCTCCGTCCGGAACGCGGCACGGACCTGCTCGACCTGGGCGTCGAACAGCGTTTCGCTGCTCTCCGCGTCCTCGAAACTGCGGTAGCCGGTGATCCGCCAGGTATGGTCCTCGCGATGCCGGCCGGTTGCGATCCGGATCTCGCGGGTGCTCACCCGGCTGACGGTCCAGCCCAGCAGGATCGAACCGCTCTTGAACAGCGCGGCCAGGTCCTTGAGCGTGCGGCTGTACCGCTCGCGATCATGCACGATGCCGATGGCCGGAACCGTGCCGATCCGGGCGACGATGGCGGCGCGAATGGTGGCGATGTCGCTCATGCCAGCCCGCCGTCGAGATCGGCGATCAGCCCGCGCATTGCATTGTCGAAGATCCCCTGAACCTGGTCACGGTTGGCCTCGAACGCATCCTTGAACATGTGCCGCGGCTTGGTGCCTTCGCGGGCGATCCGGGCCGCGATCGCCCAGGCGATCCGGGAGGCCGCCTCGGGATCGTCCACACCGAGGCGCGCGCGCACCCATTCGGCGATCGGAGTGACCGGCGGCCGGTGCGGCTTCGACCCCAGCTCGACCGGCAGCACGTAGTCCAGGGCCGAGCCGACGATGCCGAAGAAGCCGTCGTTGTCGACCACGGGATCGCGCGCCGCGATCGAGTTCCGGGCGAGGCCCGATGCACCCACCGGGGTGCGCTCCTTCACTTCGCGTTCGAGCAGCAGGCCGCCCTGGATCAGCGCCGCGCGCAGCCGGGAGGCCAGGGCCGCGGGCGCCTTCTCGAAGGCGGCCGCCAGGGCGTCGCCGTCGATCCGGATGACCAGCGCGGTCACCGCTGCCGTCCCCGGTGCACCAGCAGATCGCCGCCCTGCGAGTTCGTGAGGTCGAGATCCGCGACCGCCAGCGCCGGCGCCGGCCGTCCTTCCTTCAGCCCGAGATGGTCGAAATAGCGCCGGCGCAGCGCACCCGACAGGCGACGGTATCGGTCGGCTTTCGATGCGTGATCGACGACGTCAGCGTTCAGGGTCGGGCTGCCGTCCGCCGCCGCGCCGGCGGCGAGCTGGGCGAGCGCGATCGAGGCGGCGAGCGCGGCCACCGCCTCGCGGTCGCGTTCGGGGATCGTGTCGGTCCCGCCGTCGAGCGTGTGGCTCGTGGTGAAACTGACCCGCAGCGTATCGCCGCTCGACCGCGCGGCATCGAGCTGGATCGTCCAACCGGACGGGGTCTGATAGAGCCGGTATCCTGCCGGGCTGAGCTCGCTTGGCGGTACGCTGCCGATCGGGAACTCGATCGCGTGAATGCGGGAGAGGCCCGCCTCCCAGGCGGCGGGCAGCGCCAGGTTATGGCCGCCGGCGGAAACCAGATCCTCGACCATGCGGCGCGGCCGGTCCTGGCTGTATCGCTCCTGCGCGGCGTCGATCGCCCGATCGCGTTGGGCGTCGGCGATCGCCTGGTCGGTGTCCCGCACCAGGTCGGCGAACAGATCCTGGAAATCGCTCAGTGCCATCGTTGCGCTCGTTGGTTGCGGGGGACGGGATCGAACCGCCGACCTTCAGGTCATGAGCCTGACGCGCTACCGCTGCGCTACCCCGCGTCGAAACTGCGGTGCGGCGGCGCCGGGTCGCCGCCGACCGCTTCGCATCGGGGCCGATACAACGCCGCTGCCACTCCGGAGCGTGCGGCGTCAGCGCCCCTCGGTATTCGCCTAGGCGACCACCGCCTTGTAGAGACCGCGGAACTCGGTGACGTTGCCGCCGTAGATGTGCCTGATCTTCCAGGTGAGCTGGTCGTTGGTGAACATGCTGCCGTGGGTCGGCGCGTCCTGGATGAAGATCTCGGGCTCTTCCTGGCCGTCGAGGAAGCCGATCTCGATCGTCGGGCACTCCTCGGGATCGGCCGCCAGGCACCAGTCGTTGGCGTCGGTCCAGTACCAGACCGGGATGACGTCGAGGCTGAGCGACTGGGTGAAGGTCCGGTCGTTCTCGGTGTTCCGCCGGAACAGATCGACCGCCGTTTCCTCCAGATCGGGCGGCACGACGAGCGATCGCGGACCGATCCCCAGCCGATCGCCACTGTCCTTCTCGGTCTGCTTCAGCATCGCCAGCCGGCCGGCCGCCAGGGTGGATCCGGACAGGGCCGCCGCTCCGAGATTGCCATGCGAGGCGTGGAACAGCGCGACGGAATCGTAGATCGTCGGATTGTCCTTCAGGAAGTCGAAGGCGAACTTCGCCAGGGTGCGCTTGGCGGACCGGGAGAGAGCGACCGGGATGCGGCGGATCGCGCCGGCATCGTCGTTCTTGATCATCTCCAGGGTTACTGTCTCGGTGCCTCCGCGCTTGGTCACCGCGTAGGTGGCCTTCTCGTCGGTGGGCGAGGTCAGTGCCGCGTACGCGGCGCCTTCGGCCACCGCCGGCAGGTCGCCATAGCCGCCGAACCGCGTCCGCTCCTGAGTGCGGAAGTCGTTGGCGTTGGTCGTCGTGGCGATGCGCCGCCAGCCGTCATAGCGGCCGTTCATCCGGTAGTCGGCGATCATGCGGCGCGTGATGCTGTTGCCCAGGACGTCGTCGAACGAGCTGGTGGTCAGCGCCTCGCGCATCAGCGCCTCGTCGCAGTGCCTCAGCATGCCGGTGACGCGCTGATCGCCGGTGATCGCGACGTAGCACTCCTTGAACGACCGCACAGAACGGTCGTCGGGGTCGAAAAAGGCGTCCAGCATCCGGTCGGTCTTCTCGGCGCGCGTCTCGCCGCTTTCGATCCGGCTGACGTCGCCCAGCTCGACCACCCGGCCCGACTCGGTGAAGTCGGCGAGATAGTCCAACTCGTCCTCGATCGCCTTGCGGACGTCGGCCTCGCTGAAGGTCTCGGCCTCGGCGAACCGATCGATCACACGACCCTTGGCCCTGTCCGGCAGTTTCGAGGCGGAGACGGCCTCCCGCATCCGGGCGCGGCGTTCGACGATCTCGACGGCACGCTTCGCGGCGTCCTGGTTGTCGCCGCCGCCTTCGTTGTCGGACTGCGATCCGCCCTCTTCGCCCCCGTCTTTCAGGGCGATCGCCTCGCGATAGAGGGTGTCGAGCTGGTCGTCATCGAGATCCGCGAGCACCTTGCCTTCGGCGAGATCCGCAGCGTGGGCCTCGATGAACCTGATCATGCGGTCGCGCATGCCGTCTCCTTTGTTGTCCTGTGCCTCGATCAGCCGGATCACGCCGCCGCCGGCGCCCGGTTCCACGATCAGGTCGACCGAAGCGATGTGACTGAGGGCCTGCGCTTCGCGAAGCGTCCGCCCGTTCTTTCGCGTGGTGACCGCAGGTCCCCTCGCGTCGATGGAGAAGCCGAACAGGCCGGTAAGCCCACGGTTCCATGCTTCCCGCAGCTTCTTCCCGATCGCGCCCTCCGGCTCGATCAGGGTCAGGGTGGCGTGGATCTCGGCCGGCTCGCCGGCCTTGCCCTCGACAAAGGCGGGATCGCTCAGGCCGCCGATCAGGTTGCGCACGTCCTTGCCGCCGCCGACCAGGTGTTCCGCGTCGCTCTTGGCGTAGACCCGCACCCCTTCGAAGCGCTGCGCGGCCTCGCGCAGCACCCGGTCGGGGTACATGTTGCCGTTTCCGGAAATCCCGCCGCGAATGACCCGGATCAGGTAGCGGCCGGGCAGGCTCGCATGGGCCTCAAGGAAATCGCCGGCGACAGCCTCGCGCATCCTGGCGCTGTCCATGGCGCTTTTCAGTCGGTCGACCTTCACGTCCAGCACCTTGGCGAAGGCTTCCAGTCGCTCCATTGGCGGCGCCTGAATCTTGCCGTCCAGGATCTGCTTGACGGTGTCGGCCTCGATGCCGGCGGCTTTCGCCAGCTCGTCGATGATGGCGGCGCGATCGCCCCGCCTCTGGTCGATCAGGCCGTTGAGCATGCCGGCGAGCGCCTGGCCCTCTGTGAAGCGTTCGCCTTCGAAGGCCTCCCGGAACGTCGCCATCGGCGCAGGCGCCGGCATCGAGGCGATCGCGGCCGCGCCGAGGATCGCCGCGTCGACCTGGGGACATGCGGCCAGGAACACTCCCGCCAGCAGGATGATCAGCGGGAGGACGAAGAGCGGGTGACGGAGCAGGGTCATTTCGTGCCCTCGAACTTCTGGCCGTCCACCGTCACGACGCGCACGAAGTCGCCGTGATCCCGGAAGGCGAAGATCTCCGCCGCCGGAATCGGCTTCAGGTCCACCTTCGGAGTGCCGTCCCGGTCGAACACCGGCTGGCCTTCCTTGTTGAGAACAGGGACCGGACGCCGGGCGATCCGACCGGCTTCCGTCGCGGTCATCGCCGGCGTCTCCTTCGCCGAATCCGCGGCAGGCTTCGACCCGTCCGCGTGGTCATGGTCTTTCATCGTCGTCTCCCGAGCTGTCCCGACTTGCGGTTGCGGTCTCGCTTGTTGCATCGTGCTGAAGCGGTCTCGGGTCAGGCACCCTGACGTCTGTCAGGGTGATCGCGGGAAGCGGGGAAATTCCGGATCGAGATCCCGGATCGAACCGGCTGGCCGAACGGGACGCATTCGAGCGCGACCAGAAGCGCCCGCAATCGGCCGCCAGGGCCTTCAAAAACGGTTTCAAGGAATTTTTCGGAGGTCGGGACCCCCGGGTCCGGCGACGGGCCTCACAGGCCCTTAAATTCGACACCCATTCCGGCGGGTTCCGAAGCCCTGGCAATGCGCCTATATTCGATCCCGGCGCGGCCGAGCCGATCTGCACCAAACCGGCAGGCTGCCTTCGGGCGGTCGAGCCGCGCGGGAGATGGTGTCCCGCCGGTCGCGCTATCTTTCCAGATTGCGGATCAGTCGCCCGGCTTCGGCCGGCCTGACCTTGTGGAACGACACAAGGAAAGCCTCGCGCCGGTCGGACGACGTGCGAAGCACCGCCCGCCACCACTGACCGCGATCGTCCTGGTTCACCATCATCGCCGTCGAATGACCGGCCGGAATCAACCGGCCATGATCAAGGACGCCCTGGACGGCCCGGTAGTCGGCTGCGGTCAGTTCGGGATGCCGCGCCCGCTGCTTGGCAGCGCTGTCCGACGAGAGCTGCAGCACCCGCGCTCGCGGCAGCGACAGGCGTCCGGCTAGGTCCTCGCCGATGCGGGCGACCGGCTGACGTCCCGGCAGGTCCGGCCCGCCGCGCACCAGGCGCGCGAACTCCTCGCTTTCGACGACTTCGGCGATCCGACGCCGCGCGGCCGCTTCCGGCATCCCGTCATAGGCGTCGATCCGGATGACCTCGCCGGCCGGGACCGCGCGCTCAAGCGCCCGTTTGCGGGGGTCAAGGGCCAGCTCCTGGATCGTGTACGGCCGGGCGCCGGCTTCCGCGACTGCCCACTCCTCCATGAACGGCAGAAGCGTGCAGCCGCAGTTTATGGTGTTGCGGGCGCTGCCGCGCGGATCGCGCGGATAACGAAGCCGTTCGCCCCCGACCCGGAAGACCTCGTCGGCGTCCACGATCTGGCCGTCCGCCAGGTCATGGTCGATGCGCGAGCGGATCTTCCCCGACCGCCGCCACTGCTTGCGCATGCCGGGCAGCATCTCTTGCGCCTGGCCGATCCGTTCGTTCGCGGCCGCCGCGTAGATCCGGCCCAGCTCGGTGCGCAGGATGGTGTTCGCCCGTCGCCGCGAAGCGCCTCCCAGGTGCTGGCGAATTCTGCCCACGGTCTCGTTTGTCGATTGCGCGCCGATCGCCGCAAGGCCGAGATCCGCGTTGATCCGTCCGATCGCGTCGGCGGATGCGGCGCGGATACGGTCCGTCATGAAATTACGCATGGCGGCGAGCTGTCGGATGTCGGGCGGAACCAGGGCGGCATCGAGGGCGATCTGTCCCGCAATCGCGATCGGCCGGTCGACGGCCGTGACGCCGGCGCTCCAGGCTTCTCCCGCGGCGGAATCGATCCGTCCGGCCGCCTCGTCCGCGAAGGCCGACAGGGCGCCGCGGACGGCTGCCTGAAGCTGGGGCAATCGCCAGGCCTCGAACTCGCTTGGCTGCCCCGCCAGGTCTCCGGCGATCCGCTCTGCTGCTTCCTCAAGCAGCCCCGCGATCCGCGCCGCGGTCGATCTCTGGATGTCAGGGAGAACCTTCGCCGCTTCGAGCCGCGCACGGCGAAAGACGCGGTCCCGCTCTTGCGGCGTCACCTTCAGTCGTCCTGTTCGCTGTCCTCGGGATCGGGCGGCGGATCGGTAAACACGTCATCCTCGTCGCGGTTGCCGGCCTCCGCGCGCGCGTCGGCAAGCTCGGTCTCGGGGTCGATCTCGATTCCAAGTCGCTCCGCGACGGTGGCGATCGTCCGAAGCGCCGTCATCTCGGAAAGCAGGCGACGGTCGATTGCGACGGCGCAAGCCGCGGTGACCTGGCCCAGGGCGGCGGCATATTTGGTGGTGTCCCGCACCGACAGTTCGGGGAAGACGGCTTCCGGACAGATATCCTCCCGGCCGATGAAGTCCGGCTCCTTCCCGCTGACTTGCAGCTCGCGCTGCCGGATGGCGAAGCATCCCAGGTCCTCGAGGATGTGCTTCAGGGTCTTCTGCCGCATCGTCAGGACCTTGAAGGTCGGCTCGCCCATCTCGGCCGCGGTCGCCCGGTTGACGTCACCGCCACCGCCATACCAGTGCTCGGGAACCGAAAGGCCGCCAAGCGCCTGGTTGCGGATCAGGCGGGCGAAGGCGCTGTTGTCGCTGGCGGACAGGTCCGGCGACAGTGCGTTCCAGCTCTCGCTTTCGTTGTGGATTCGCACGCCGCCGGCCTTCGGGACGCTGAGTTTCTTCGCTCTTTCCTCGACCGTGGCCTGATCGGCGCCGGTCAGGGTGACGTCCCAAAGGAAAGCGCGCAGCAGGTTCGCCCGCTCCAGCTCGCCGAACAGGAACTGGTCGTACCCGTCGAGCCAGTCGGCCACGGAAAGCATGTCGGAGCGGCCGCGGCGACCGTTCGACAGGTCGTTCACCCGGTAGAAGAAACAGGCGCCATCGGAAAACTCGTCGCGAATACGCTGGGTTCGTTCGGTGAAGACATCTTCCGGACCGTTGATGATGACCTTGAAGCGGCGGTAATCGCCCTTCTTGTCGCGCTTGGTGACGATGCCGATCGGCTGCTCCGCGTTGTCGGGATCGCTGACGACTTCCTGAATCCGTCCGGGATCGAGGTAGCCCAGGCGCACGCTGCCGCCATCCCCGACGAAAGCCGGCCAGCACTGCTCGCCGTACAGCGCCAGTTCGCGCACCTTCTTGGGAAGCTTGATGTCCATGGCGTTGATCGGATCGCGCCAGAACCGGGTCAGCGTCTGCCGGGTCTTGTCATCCTTCGCCGTCAGGCTCACACCCTCAGCCAGGAGATAGGCAACGGGGAGTTCGATAAGCCGGTTCGCCACCGGGTTCGCCTGCCAGAGATAGAAGGCCATCTCCTGCATCCGCTCGATGCTCAACGGCGATAGGTCCCGGTCGGCATGGCCGGTCAGTCGCCGCCAGTCCGCATCGTCGGCATCCACGGTTGCGCCTAGGGCCTCGCGAAGGTGCGCGTCGGTGGACGTCGCCGCCACCGGCGCCGGCAGTTCACCGCTCGCCAGGACGCGAAGGCGTTCCATCAGGGAAAGTTTCATCCGGCCCTCCTGCTGACCTTGGTGCGTGGTCGGCGTCCGAAGATCCGGTCGGTCCGGCGATCTTCGGGACCGCCGCTGCGGTAATCGTCCGGTTCGGGATCGCTCGATGCGCCCGCCGGTGGCGGTGTCGGGTTGTCGGCTGCGGCGATTCCGAGGAAACCGGCCCAGGTCCGGTCCGCATGATCCTCGTCCCTCGTCGCCACAAGTCGCGGCGCACCCGTGGGTCCGACCGTTTTCTTCAGCTTGTGCAGGTCCGCCCGCAGCGGCTGGTTGCCGGCCGGAATCCGGAGCTTCCGGTCCTCGAAGGCCTGCTTGCCCGCGGTCGCAACCGCCAGGCGGCGGGCCGATGACAGGATCACGCCATCGACCTTGAACTCGCCATAGCGCCTCTTTGCGTCCTCGACCGGCTTTTCGCCCATGCCGGTCTGGTCCATCGCGAGCCTGACGACATCGTAGCGATCCATCAGCTCGTCCATGATCGCATCCTGCTCGGCAAAGCTGATGCGCCGGCGCTCGACGATCTCGCGGGTCCACAGCACGTCGCCGACCAGCTCGAACACCCAGGCGACCCACAGATCGCGCCGGGCGGCGATGTCGTTGCCGATGAAGCACGGTCCGCCCTGGTACAGCTCGGGCGCCCCTGCGTCCGAATCCTCGACGGCATCGATCAGGTCGTAGGTCAGCCAGGCGCTCGCCTCGTCCAGCCACTTCAGCTCGTATTCCTGGGCCCAGAGGTCCGCGTCGTTCAGCGCCTCGCGCAGCTCGTCGACGTCGCGCGGCAGACCGTCCGCAACCGCCTTGTAGATGTCGACGACGTGGCGGCTCCAGCGGTCGTCGTTCGCCGTCATCAGTTCGTAGAACTTGCCGCTCTTGCCGTTCGGCGTGGATGTCACGCGCAGCTTGAATCCGGCGCTCACGATCGGAAACAGCGCCCCCCAGATCGCGCGGCTGTTCTGGTGGAAGGCGAACTCGTCCAGGAAGACGTTCGCCGAGAAGCCGCGCGCCGTGTCCGGGTTTGCGGGAAGCGCGGTGATCTTCGATCCGTTCGGGAACGTGACTTCCAGGGCCTTGCAGACGACGTCGCCCCGCTCGTCCCTGAAATCGTACTCGATGCTGTTCAGGGCGGCGCCATAGGCCTTTGCGTGGACCTTGACTCCTTCGTTCATCGCTTCGGAGGCTTGCCGCTCGCCGCGCGAGAGGATCACCCATCGGGTCCGGCCGCCCTTCAGGTCCTGGGCGAAGCAGTCGTCGACGATCTCCAGCGTCGTCGTGAAGGTCTTGCCGGTCTGCCTTGCGAACTTGCCGATCTTGAAGCGGGCCCGATCGAGGAACCAACGCTTCTGGTAGTCGTAGAGAGGAACCGCGGCGGGGGTCATGCCGGTGTGGCGATGCCGTAGATCTGCTGGCGGACCTGGTCGATCAGCTCGTCCGCGCTCAGCCTGGCGCCGCCCTTCGTGCTCTCGCGGATCGCCGTCTCCGCCGCGGTGGCCGCCTTCTCGCGAACCGCGTCGGCGACCTTCTCGCGGATATCGACCGAGGAGATCAGATCCTTGATCGTGCGGCCTAGGAACATGAGATCCTTCGGGTCCATCGCATTGCCGCTCTTGATGGCTTCCATGCCGCCGCGCATCAGCAGCGTGTGCATCATCTGGACAACAGCCTGGTGCGCCTCGGTATCTGGAACCGCGCCCAGCTCGGCAGCAAATCCGGCCGCCATCTCTTTGAACTGGCGCATCTCGGCCGCGACGTCGTGATAGTCCTTGGCGTAGCGGCCGAGGCCGGACCGGGAGATATCGACGTCGCCGTGAAGCTTCGTGATGTGCGCCAGGATCTCGTCCAGCGAGTAGCGGCCCTCGGCAAGCAGCGCATCGATCTCGGCCTTGATGCGCGGATCGAGCTTCGTAACCTTTGACTTCGGCGGCATGGCCTATTCGCTCGGCCCGGGCCGCTTCACGCCGGGACAGGTCGCGAGGCCGGCGGCGACATCCGCGCCGCGCTGCGTCAGCGTCGCGACATGGATTTTCTCGCGGACGATTCTGCGGGTCACCAGCTCCTGTTCGGCAAGCCAGTCGATGTCCGCGCGGACCTTGTCGCGGCTGACGCCGTGACCGATCTGTTCAAGCGCGGTCTGCAGGACGCTGTCGTTGAGGCTGTAGTCGCGATCCTCCGCCAGCAGCCGCAGGATCACCAGGCGGCGATCCTCGCTCAGGTAGGCCTCGTAACTCACTGCGATCCTCCACCACGTTTCAACAGGTAGTCTTCCTGCCGATCGACCACCTGGGTCAGGCGTTCGACCAACCTGACGGTTCCGTCGAACTGTGCGCCAAGCGCCTTCACCTCGCCGACCAGGCCGGTCACGGACGTCGACAGCTCATGCAGCGCGGTTGCGGTCGGTGCGAACTCCTGGCGCTGCTCGACGGCGGCGATCCGGGCGCGCAGATCCTCGTTTTCCTTCCGGAGGCTGAAGTACATCCGCCAGATCCACACCAGGAACGGCAGGATCAGAACGGTGATCAACTTCAGAAGCCACTCGGCCATCTCCAGGCTCATGGCCTCGTCTCCAGTCTTTGCGCGCAGTCGAAGCAATGGCGCGTCGCCGGCAACGCCTCCAGGCGCCGGGGTTCGATCGGATCGCCGCAGCTCTGGCAGGACCGCGAAGTCGGCCGAAGCGCCGCCGCGGCGAGGCGGTCCCGATGCCGTCGCGCGATCGCCTCGCGCTCTTCGTCCTGAAGCGCCTGAACGTGATCGAACGCGTCAGGCATCGCCGCGGCGTCCGAGATAGGTGGAGATCAGCGGCAGGACGTTCTTGACCGCCCGTTCGCCGAACAGGAATCCGAGGACGAGGGCATTGATCGTCCAGAAGGCCATCTCGGTGTAGCCGTCCGGTTGCAGCGGCCACTCGCTCTTGAAGACCTTCAGGTCCATGTAGAGCACGGCGAAGCCCCAGGTCGGCCGTTGCGCCCCGCGCAGGAAGATCACGATCGCGCCCAGGTAGGGGATCGACTTCAGGTCGCTCGCAGTCCCTTCCAGCTTGGCGATCCGGTCCGTCAGGTTGCGTTCCTGATCGTTCGCCGCGTCATTCGCCAAGGCCTCGCGCTTGGTCTCTTCCTGCTGCAGGGCGATCCGCAGGGCCGAACGTTGCTCGTTCGACATGCTGTCCGGCAGCACGTTGTCGACGATTTCGAGGACGCGATCGGACAGGCCGCCGGTCGCCACGCCGACAACGGTCTTGAGAGCGGTCGACGCGAGGCTTTGGAAGTCCATCAGCCTGCCCCGTCGTGGTCGAGAAAGGCGATCTCCAGATCTCCGGCCGCGGCCGCATCGACCGCCTGGGGGTAGATCAGCCGGTAGGCGTCGGCGCTGTTCAGGAGCTTCTTGTTGCCCTCGTGCGCCTGGCATCCCAGGCCGACCAACAGGCAACCTTGGGTGTGCTCGGCCGTGTTGCCGCAGTGGATCAGGATCCAGGTGAACTCCGGCACGTCGAGAACGTGCAGCATGCCGCGATGCATGTCCCCAAACCGCTTGCTGTAGCGCCCGTGGAAACCGCCCTGGGTGCGCAGGGCCACCCGGTACCGGCCGGCAGCAATTCGGGTCCTGCCGGGGATCTTCCGGTCCCGGTGTGGATCTTCGAGGCCGAAGCAAACGAACCGGCCGTCGAGCAGAATGCGGGAGAGCGTCGCGCCGTCGTCCGAGACGAAGCGGTCGACCGTGATGAGCATTTTCCTAGTCTCCAGACGCTTGCTGGTGCAGCGGTGCGAGACGGAGGATGCGGACAGGCGCCGGTGCGAGGCACCCTGTCAGGTGTCAGGGTGATCGATGTCCAGGAAGAGATCGGGAAGCGCGGGTTCGTCGTCGCGAATGCGGGCGCGATGGCGCCAGACGGTCCGTTCGGTAACGCCGAGAGCCCTTGCGGCGCGGGCCGCAGAGTAGTCGGCTTCCGTCAGGCGCGCCACCTCGGCCGTGAGACGGACACTCCGGCCGGTCGGGATCACGATCTCGCCGCCACCGTACTGGGCGCAGAAGGCGGCAGCCTTGTCGGTACCGATCAGTTCGACCAGGCGCGCGCCGATGCCGCCGGCCTGGTCGGCCGAAAGAGGACAGTAGACGGAACGTCCGCCCAGCTCGGCCGCCAGCGTCAGGGCCTCGCCAAGGCCGATCAGATCGGCAATCTCGGCGAGCCTGGGCGGCAGGCCCTGGACCATGTCCGTCATCGTCTCAGGCGCGCCGTCGCGATCGGCCCGACGCGCGCCAGGCGGTAACGATGCCGTCCAGTTCGGTATCGTAGACCAGGCCATAGCGTTCACGACGGCCCAACACGAGCCTGAGCGAATAACGGGTCTTCCCGCTGATCTCGAAACAGGGTCGGGAACTGCGGCACAGGTCTTCCAGGCGGGCGATGTCGGCACCGTCGAACGGCAACGCGCGATCCAGCGACATTGCCAGGAAGTGCAGGTGCGCGCGCTTCCGCGCGACCGTGTCCATCACCCGGCCCTCGGCAGTTGGCGGATGACATTGCCGAGCGAGACGATCAGCCCGTCCAGTCGGTCGGCCGGCATCGCCGCCGCGTTGACCGGCTCGGGGTTCATTCCGTGTTCGCTAAGCATGCGGAGCTGCGCCTCGACGACCTGCCGCCGCGGGTCCTTGCTCCACCGCGACCACTGAACGCCGGCCTCGCGCGCGAGCATGGCCTTGACGGCCTCGATCGCTCGGCTGGCGTCGCTCTCGTCATGCAGCCATTGGGCGGAATCGAGGCCGGTTACCCGCTGGATGAAAGACGAGAGCGCGGCGTCGCTGCGATCGCGGACCACGCCCAGGTGGTACCCGGAGATCCACAGGGCCCGCAGCTTGGAGCGGTAGCGGTAGAAGGTTTGCCGGGGTTTCATGCCCCCGCCAACCAGGCGTCGCCGGAAATCGTCCCTGACGTTGCGGAGCTGATCGATCGTAAGATCCGCGGCGCTTCGCCTGCCGGTCAGGCCCTGAAGTGCGTCACGGTAGGTGTCGTCATCGAGGCCGAGATCCCGCTTGAGGGCGTGGATCGCTCCGAGCAGCGGATTGCGCTCCCGCGGCTGTGTTGTGGTTCGGGTCATGCGTCCGTCCTCTCTGGGGGAAGCCCGACGCCGCGCCGGCCGGCACGGTTCACGGCCGAGACCAGGTCTCGCCATTCGCCACCGGCGGCGAGCCAGGCGTCGATCAGCGCATCAGGCGCCGCCGGATCGATTACGAACGGTTCCGGCGCGGCCAGCGCCGCATTGGCGCGCTCGATCGCGCACAGCAGCCGTCCGCGGCGACCATGGCGGCGGTCCTCGCGGATGAACGGCCCGGCAGCGAGCGCGAGATCGCTCAACGCCACTCGGGCCGGATCGGAAATCCGATAACTGGCCATGTCACTCGACATGCGCGGCGGAGGTGCCGGCGCGCCCCACGAACCAGAAGGCGATCAGGACCGCGATCGCCAGCAACGAAAACGTGCCGACGACGCCCAGCGCGAACGAGAACAGGTCGAAGGCGGGCGGGCAGGTCATTTCGCATCCCCCGTATCGAGGAAGGCCTGGGCGGCCTTGCGGGGGTCTGACGTCGCGATCCTGATGTAGACGGTATCGACGTCGCCGCTCTTCTCGATCGCGAGACGCTTCAGCGTCTCCTCGTCCAGCTTGCCGATCGCGGCCTTGTCCGGCTTCTCGGTGACCTTGATTACGCACCGGGCCTGCTCTTCGTCGAGCAAGGCCCGGATTCTGGCCACGACAATTTCGTCGTCGCCGTTCAGCACGATCGCGCCCTTCTGGGTCATGACGCCGAGCCGAACGCCGTGGAGCGTCCGGGTTCGCGGAGACTTGAAGAGGTCGCGTCGGCGCTCAATCTCCGCCTTCAGCGCGACCTCGGCCGCATCGGCGGCCTGGGCCAGCTCGCGGATCTCGTCGGCATAGGCGGCGCGCGCGTTGGCGATCGCCCTGGTCGCGTTGTCGACCAGGAAGTCCAGCGCCTGCATGGCCTCCGCGTAGACGGCGGCCTTCAGGTCGATCGCCTCCATGCCTGGGGCCTGGACCTTCTTGCTCTTCGTTTTCGCCATATCGCTCACCTCCATGCGTAGAGCAGCCGCCACCAGCGGATCTGCTGGCGGATGAATCGGGTCAGTCGTGTCTTGCTCATGACGGTCCGCTTTCCGCGCCGGCGATCGCCTGCAGGGCCGGGATCGCGGACAACGGGTCCGAGGCGACGGCTTCGATCAAACCGGGCGTCAAGTTGGTCACGATGGCGACCGCATGGTTCCATTCGGCGATCCGCTTGCGCTCCGCCGTTTCCATCCTGCTTATCGGGGTGTTCAGAGCGTCGAGCTGGGCGTTCAGGCGTTCAGCGAGATCCGGGCTCGACTCGCGCAGCGTGTCGATGCGCGCGATGGCGTTCATCACCGTGGAGTGGTCACGGTTCATGGCCTTGCCCAGCTCATGGAAGGTCGCATCGACCAGCTTGCTGGCGAGCCAGGCGACTTCGCAGCGCGCGTTCTGAACGCATCGGCTCCCGAGTTCTCCTCGCGCGCTCTGCAGCTCGTCGAGAGGCAGCCCGCGATCGTCCGCGACCTTCCGGAAGATCAGATTGACGGCGACCCGCACGAACTCGTCGCTGCTGACGCTCACGACGCCATCCTCGGCACGGGGCAACCCGCACTCTCGTCCACCAGTCGGATAGACCGGGACCTGTGCGGTTCGCGCTGGATCCAGCCCCGACTTTCCAGGTCGTCCAGCATGCGAATGACTGCGCTGGTCGAGGTCAGGCCCATGGCTTCCTGGATCTCCCGCACCGAGGGCGCGATGCCCGTGCGCGAGATCGACCGGCGGATGACCTCGTAGCCGAAGCGCTGGCGCGCACTCAGGCCGAAGCGGACCGCCCCGCCCTGGGGGGTGACCGCGTTCCGGCCGAGCCAGTCCAGCAGGAGATCCCGCCCGGCATGCGTCACCCGGCCCGTCCGGATTGTCTTCCGGTCGCTGCCGGCGAGCCGTTTCGAGGACGCCTCGGCCAGGCCCAGGGCGACGAGCCGTGAGAGGCGCGCGCGTTCGCGACGGGGCACGGGCACCCACTGACCCATGGGCTGCCGCAGGGTCTCCAGCAGCACCAGGTCCGCATTCTGCAAGCCGACGACGCTACCCATCGTCCGCGGCCTCCGCCTGGACGAGATCGCCGGCCATATTGAGCACGACCAGCAGGATCAGGGAGAGCGTCAGGGTGGGCAGGAAATCATCGCGCCAGGGCGCCTTGCCCTCGATCACCATGATCGCGCGCTTTGCGACCTCGGCGATCGGCGGGGTGATCTCGCCGATCCGCCCGTCTGCTTCGACGATCGCCGCCCTTACGCCCTCCGGCTTGCCGACGGTCTCGCGGCAGATCGCGATCTGCCGCCCGTCCGTGACCAGGAACTGGAGGACGGTGTAGCCCTTGCCATTGAGGGTTTCGGTGGCCTGGGCGCGGACGCCCTTGTGCACAAACGTGTTCTTGCTGGTCATGCCGCGGGACCTCGCAGGTTCGGGAATAGTGGAACGATGTTCGTGACCTGCGCCGGATCGCTCACGGGCAGGATGCCGGCTTCCAGACAGCGCGCCTGATCCGCACAGGCGGCGACGTTGGCGGCCAGCAGCGCGATGAATTCTGGATCGACCGTCAACGGGTCATCCGAACGCGCGGCGCCGTTGCGGATCGCCTCGATCGAGGCCGCCAGGTCCTGCAGGGTGTCACTCAGCATGCTGACCCCCCAGCCGGCTGAAGGGGCAGCCATCGCGGCAGGCGCGATAGATCCGGATGCGGAAGCTGTTCGTCGCGGCGAAGGGCTGCTTCTGATAGTCGAGGCACTGGTCTTTCGACAGCGAACCGACCACCGGACAGGAAACGGTTTCCCCCAGGATCGCACCGCGAACCTTCGCCTCGACGCGATCCATGTTGCCGGGATAGGTCTTCCGAAGGACCTGGGAGACGACGGAACCGGTGTAGCCGATCTGCCGCGCGACCTGGCCCTGCGAGCCGGTCGTTTCCACCTGGTCGGCAAGCGCTTCGATCCAGTCGGGGAGCGGTTCGCCCCAGGCCTTTGCGGCAAGGGTGCGCGCCGAAGGACGATCACCGCTCATGACCGTCCTCCATCACCTTGCCCAGGTTTGGATCCCATACACGGTGAATGCGCTGGATCATCGGCGCCCTGGGGCCGGTGTTGTGGCTGCGCTTCAGGCGGTATCGGGTCTGTCTTCCTCGCCGGCCGGACCGGGCGCCCGAGACGACGCCCAGGTAGCCGGCATCGAAAAGGTGCTTCAGGTAGCGCTGCGCAGTGTCCGGTGCGACCGTCGCCCTCTCGCTCGATGCCGCTGTGGCCAGCTCTGCATAGGTGAAGTCCCGCAGCATCTTCATGGCCCGCCACATCTGGTCGGTGGCGGGTGGGTCCTCGATCACGCTGCCGTCGCGCCGGACCCGTGGCGTCTCGCGGCTGTCACGGATCAGACGGTAAGTCTGCGCACCGGTTTCCGTGATCTCGCCGGTGACCTCGATGAAACCCGCGCGGGCCAGGCGCTTGACATAGTCGACCACGGCGGATCGGTTCGCGTTCCCCCGGGCGTCGATGTCGGCGCGGGTGAAGGTTCCGCTGTTCTTGCCGAGGCGGCGGATGGTCGACCAGAAATGATCGTGCCCCCTGAGGGGCAGATCCGCGCGTTTGTCGATCGGGCGGTTTGCCATCACCCGACCCTCCGGGCGGGCGGCTGACCGGTGAAGAAAGGTGCATCGCCCCACTCGCGCGGCCCGATCTCGTCGGTGCCCAGGGCCTGGGCGCGTTCGCGCAGCCGGTCGAGATTCACGCAGATCCGGCGAATGCGCCCGTGGCAGGCCGCATCGATCCGGCGCAGCAGCTCCTCGTCGATCGACAGGTTCGGATGGTAGAGCCGCGCCAGGTGGCGCATGTCGTCCAGGTCGGCGGGTTCGGCGGCGACCCAGTCGAGGATCCGATTGTGGAACCGTTCGCTTGCCGACTTCAGCTTCGACGGCAACAACTCCTCGCCGATCAGGACGAAGGGAACGTCTGTCTTGTCGTGGATCTCGCGGACGGTCTCGAAGTAGCCGCGCTTCATGACCCAGTCGAACTCATCGACGATCACCGGACGGCCGTCGATCGCGATGGCCTCGATCAGCGCCTCAACCATGTCGGGCATGGTCTTCGGAACCGGAATGCCGACTTCGATACAGAGCGAGGAAAGAAACTTCTTCTTGGTCCAGCTTTCTCCGACCTCGACATAGCGGGCGCGGTAGCGGTGCGCGGCGTAGGTCGCGGACCAGGTCTTGCCGTAGCCGCTGTATCCGTGAAACGTCGCCATCCCCGGAAGGTGCGACGAGCGGTTCATTACGCGGTCCATGAGAGACGCGAACAGCGCGACATTGCGAAGGGGTGCGATCGTCTCCTTGACGGTGTGGGCGGTCATCTGGCAAAGCTCCTCTGTTACCTGTGCTGCCCGCCGCTCGTGTCTTCCCGGACCGCGGCGGGTTTCTTTTTGGTCAGGACGTCATCCAGTCCTCGCCGAAGTCCTCTTCCATTGCCGCGTGTCCGCGGTATTCGCTGGTCTGCTCGTAGCCGCCGAGCCACTTGGCCTCGTGCGGGTCCACCGGCTCACCACGGTCGATTGCGGCCTGGAGCGCGCGGGCCCGGGCGAAGCGCTGTTTCGGTGTCTCCGGAAGGTTGACGACGACAGACGACGTCCCGCCCTCGACCGGTGGGTCGCCAGCGGTTGACACCGGGTCGATCGGTGCGCCGTTCGCGTTGTCGGCTTGGAGAGCGGTTTCAGCGGCCTGCAGGGCGGGTGTCGTGTACGCCGTGGCCGGCCGGGGAAACTCGGTGACGGAACCGTTCTCGTCGCGGGACCGCCCCAGCACCCGGTCGACCATGTCGCGGGGTTTCATGCGTCGGATCTCGCGCTTGAGCGGATCGATCTCTTCCCGCGTGCGGCGCTTCTGCTCTTCCTGCATCGCGCGCACCGCGTCGCCCGGGTTGACCCCGATGCGCTCAGGACACTCGGCCACGCACACGAACGTCGCGCGGTCCTCGCGGTAGACGTAGATCCGCCCGAGATCGTCGGGATCGTATCGGCAGAAGACGTCCGCGCCGGGCACCAGGTCGGGATGTAGGAAGTGCGCGCCGTCCAGGCGGATGCCCTGCGCCGTCACCCTGCGGAAGCCGCCGCCGCTGGCGATCGGCGCCAGCAGCAGATCCAGCGCCCGTTCCGATTGGATACGTTGAACCGGTTTCGTCCAGTCGCTCGCCATCCGCGAGGGCGTCATGCCGTCGAGGCTGCGATGAGGCGTGTTCGCGTACTTGGTCGCGCACCACTCGTCGACATAGGCCTGCAGGTCGTCGCGGGTCAGGTCGACGCAGAACGCGCTGGCCTCGCTCTCGCCCAGTCGCTGGGCGAACGAGCGGCGCGCCTCAATCTGCTTTCGATCGGCGACATCGTGTCCGATGAAACCCGGCAGCAGCGTCATCAGGTTCCGCTGCAGGGTGCCGATCGTCCGCTCGACCGTCCCCTTCTGCTCGGGACTGTAGGGCGCGGTGATGTCCTGGCGGATCTCCAGGCTGGCGAAAGCCGTGACCGCCGCGTGGCTCTTGAAGTCCGAGCCGTTGTCGGTGCGGATCGTGTCGGGCACGCCCCAGTCGATGATCGCGCGGCGAACCAGGGCGAGCATGGCGTCGGTCCGGGCGGTCTTGGAGACAGAGACCAGAAGCCGGCGCGTGTAGATGTCGACGACGGCATAGATCGAGTGCCGGCCATCCTTCAGGAGGACGTCGGCAGGCGAGGCGTCGATCTCCCAAAGGTGGTTCGGTCGCTCAACCCAGGCGTTCATGTTGCGCCCGCGGATGCGACGCCGGTTCTTGAACTGATCCGGGTTCGTCGCCTTCTCGAAGGCTTCCGCGTGCGCGGTTTTCCAAGTCTTGATGTACCGCTGAAACGCGCGGACCGGCGGAACGGCGACCGCGGCTCCGTCGCCGTCGAAGTGATCGCCGAACTCGGCGATAACCTGGTCGCGGATCAGCGGCGCGGTCAGGTGCGGGTGTGCCACGATCAAGGCTTGGATGAACCGGGCGACGCGGCCGTCAAGCGCCGTCTCCAGCGTTGCGCTGCCGCGCCGGTTCCCGAAGCGTCCACCCAACTCGCCGACATTGCCGCGGTTGCGGCGCTGCTCGTAGGTCCGAAGCGTCTTCACGCTCAGGCTCGGGCGGATCTCGAACAGCCAGTCCGGCGCTTCAGGGATCGCGCGGCTGTTGTAGAGTTGGCAGAAGGCCGCCCGCGCGTTCTCGATCGCGCCTGTCGTTGCCACCTTGTAGGGGTCCCACAGGGCCAGGACGACAAGAGCTGCTTCCTGACGTTGGCCGGCTTTCGACCCTGTCGGAATCTGATCGGCGGCGATTGTCGCGTTATTCAGACCCTCGATCCGTAGCGCGCGCCGCGCGAGGTAGTTCCGGGTGACGTGGGGCAGTGCGGCGAGGTTGTATTCCCGTCCACCGCCCTTGCCCCGGCGCCGGCGCGACAGTGTGGGGTTGCTGTCCCATCCCTCGGCCGCGGCCAGGCGTTTCACGGCGCGGGCGGTGTCGGGCAGGCCCGGCAGACCGGCCAGGTCCTGCGCGCTGAACCAGGTGTCCGCACTCATCGCCGCGATCCCTTGCGCCGGGTCTGGCGGCGGGCCTGGTCGAGGCGGCGGTTGATCGCTTCGCGCTCGTCCTGGAGCTGGCCGATCTCGATCCAGGGCAGGTATTTCGCATCGACCACGGCGAAGCCGAACAGCTCCGGGATCAGAGCCAGCAACCGATAGTCCTCGGTCGCATGCACCAGAGCCGCGAACCGGGCGAGCGTGATCCTGTGATCGACCTTCGCTTCGCTCGCGTAGGCGTTGAGCATGTGGACGGTCACGCGCTCGCCGCCGAGGTAGCGCGTCATCTCCGCCGCAACCTGGCCGCGCTCAATCGGGCAGTCGGCCAGGGCCAGCGCGATCGCCTTGGCGATCTTCGCGTCCAGCGTCGCCGCGCGGATCTCGGGCGCGTCCCGGTCGTAGCCGACCTGGCCGGTATCGGGCACCCAGCCGAACAGGTCGGGGCCTGTATCGTCGCTGTCGTGCGCGGCCACGATCAGGCCTCGCCATCCGGCAGGACGAACCGGCCGCCGGTCTGGCGTTCGATGAACCCGATGATCTCGCTGCGCAGCTTCTTGCCGGCGCGGGACCAGAGAGTTTCGAAGGTGGAGAACTTGCGGTCGGCTGCCTTGGGCGACCGGATCGGGGTCCGTCCCTCGATCCGGTCGATGGCTTCGCCAACTCGGCGACAATCGCTTTCGGCCGCCAGAACGAGATCCAGGATCTTGGCCTGTTTGCCGGCGTCCTGGTTGCTGAGTTGCTTTAGTTCGCTGCCGCGGTCGGCTAGTTCGCTACCGCGAATGCGTCGGATTGAAACGTCGCTAAGGCCGTTTGCGAGCTTGATCGCCTGCTCGATCGAGCGGGCACCAAGACCTAGTTTCTCGGAGGCGTCAGAACAGAACGAAATTTTTTCGTTCTGATTTTCTTGGTACGCCGCGCTCTTGCGATCTCCCCCGTTCCGGGTCTCCGGATACCGGGCTTCGTAGAGCTGCTTCCGTTCTCGAAGAATGAGAGCACGGTCTAGTTGTGTCAACGGCGCGTTGATCAAGTCGCTGTCAATCTCGCCCAGGGCCGCATCCAGCTCTTCGTCCGTCCGGGCGATCGCCGGGATTTTCAACCATCCCAGCAGCAGCGCGGCGCGGGTCCTGTGGCGACCGTCGCGAACGATGAATCGGCCGTTGGGTTTCCGGGCAACGAGAATCGGCATTTGCAGACCGACTGACTCGATCGAGGACGCAAAGACCTTGACTGCGTCGTCGGACATCGTCCGACGCCCCTCTTCGAGGTCGAGCTGATCGACATCGATCAGGAAGAGGCCGGCCGTCATGTCCAACGCGGCCCGCTCCGATGTCAAAGCGGGACCGCCGTTTAGACAAGACGGCTTTCCTCCAGGAGCGGAGACTGTGGACATGGAAGGTTCAACAGTCATGCCGCTTCGCCGCGCTCCTGTTCTTCGAGCGCTAGGTCGTAGAAATCATTCGGCTGCACAGCACCGCCGGTCTGCCGATAGATCCTCTTCATCTCTTTCCGGCGGGGGATTCGGATCCCGTTGCACCATTGGCAAACGGCGTTCGCCGTCACGCCTATCTGACGGGCGAAATCCTTCTGGCTAACGCTGTTCTGTGAGAGCCAATCTGAAATCACCATATTGAGAGATTAGTAACAAAATGATTAGATCGCAACGCCAAACATCATCATTTCAGTTATCGACTGTTGATCACCGTTTTGATGATATGCACGGTATGTCTCCATTCGGTGATGCCGTCCGGGAGCGCATCCGGAGCTTTCGAAAGTCCAAGCGCCTCAGCCAAGCCTCCGTTGCTGAGCGGATGGGTGTCTCGTCACAGCACGTTCATTCGCTGGAAGCGGGGAAGCGTCGCTTGACGCTTGAATGGATCGAGTCGATCGCATCGGCCCTCGATCTGAGGCCCGAAGATCTCCTGCTTGGTGGTGAATCTGAGTCGGTCGAAGAGAGCTCGCGGACCTTGTTACCGTCCAGAGGCACGGACAGGCGCCGCAACCTGATCAATCTCGTCGAAGCAGAAAAACTGTCGATGAGCCAACTTGCATCGATGCTGGGTGTGACCACCAAGATCGCGACTGAAATGATCGCGGGGAGTCGTCCCATTCACATCGAGCAGATACCCGTGATCGCCGCGTGGTTGCAATTGGACGACATCGACGTTCTGCAACTGGCTCTTGGGCAGATTAAGATTGAACGGATCGGTCTTCCCGCTACCATGAGGTTGTATCAGAAGGCATTCGAGATCGCAGAACTTGTCATCGCGAGGAATCAAGAACTGGAAGCCCCAGACTCGCCCACCAAAATGGCCAGGATTATCGCAAGTTATATAGTTTCAAGCGATGGTCGTGACCTTGAAGCGTTGGACCACTCACTACATGCCCGTCTAGAACGGCAGGGTTCAGAAGTTTCGGAAGAACAAGAAGAAGGCGCGGACAAGGCGAATTCCCAGTAGTGGGCGGAACGACTATGAGTCTAACAAATATTATTAGAGATAAGACGATTTTAGATGGTAATTTTCACCGTCTTCGTAGGTACAGGAGTCCAGATTTTATTTTCAAAAGAAGCGGTGTGTTTGTTTGGCGGGAACGCTATGATTTTAACCGCTGGACGTTGGATTATCTTGAACAACCGGCTCTCGAAACATTGAATTTGTGGGAATCTCGAAGTCGCTTCGTGGTTGGTTTACCGTATTTGTCCCATGAAGATATGGTCGAATTGGGCTTGGGGCGAAATTATCATCGAATTGATGTTTCTTCTCCTGATCCGGTTGAATATGTCATGCTAAGTTGCGGAGAGAATAATAGACTATTTCGACAGCGTGATCTTTCCGGTCAATTAATCATAGATAATCCGTTAATAGATTACGGACAATGGTGTGTATCCACTTTCTCTCAAGTGAAGAGCATAAAAAGTCCAAGGGTTGAGCATATCGAGACCCAGACGCCAACGGAATTCACGACTCGTTTGAGAATCATTCTTCCTATTGGGCTGCCTGGATCTCGACAGGTCACGATGCTTTATTCTATCTTCATATTTCGAGGACGTTTCAGGCTGTACGAACCTGCTTAACTTCTGTGTCGTGATCGAAGGTTGCTCGGCGAGCGGCAACCAATTCCTTAGTTCGATCTGCCCACTCGTCAATATGATCCCAAGGCAACGCGAGGCTCATCGGCCGGGACGAAACCGCGTAGTACTGCTGCTCGGTCGCTTGGACAACATGAGCGTACTGGTACTGGTCAAGCGGAAAACCTGCTTTGGAGATCATGGTGGTTACAGTCCCGCATGCCCAGGTCGGCAACCAATGAAAGACCCCCCAGGCGCGTGTCAAAGGAGACATCAGAGCTGACAGGCGAGAACCGCGTTTGTCAGGCCTAATCCACAGGCCTCCAGCATAGGTGCATACGCCAGAGATCGGCGGGACGGCTCGGGTCTCAGGTAGGAGCTCCATGCTTGGAAACTGTTTTGCGGACTCTCCCATCCAGAGTGACTGGTCAGAGAAATCTGCGAGAAAATCATCGGTGATCCATCGTTTGATTGCGCATACACCTATTGTCGTGCCGTTGAACTCAGCCACACGAAGAAATCCAGCGCACCTGGTGTCGGACACTTGAGGATCGAATGCTGCGTTGCGATGCTTGGAACCTTCACCGTTCGCAATGATTTGTGTCCAGTATTCTAGATCGGTTCTGAATTCGACCGCGAACTGTTGCGCTTCTAACTCGTTAGTTGCGATCTCAATATAACTACTGGCGATGGCCATTACTTCTCGATCACTGTGCCGAGACATGCTTCTTCTCCCATGATATCCACGACGTTGGTCGTGTGCCGATCATGGGGTGCATGATAGGTTGAACTCGTCAACCGGAGATCGCGCGAAAAAAGTTCCGAGTTTGGCGAAGCAAACTTTCTCAATCGACCTCGCGAGACCCCGGTTTTCTGCCGTTTTCTTGTAACTCGGACACGGTCAGCCAACTCAGACGCGAATGTCCGAGTTGTCTTGGATGGGTAACAGAGTCTGGTTTGTCTAAGCCTTTGACAACGCGCGATATTTGTTCGTGCACGCAAGTGTTCTGCGCGGTAGAACCAACTGTCGCTCGGCCGGTTTTTCGGTAGAACCATGTGACGCGTCGATTTAGACCCGATCAGCCCGAGATCGTCCGACTATTCGCAGAATTCTGCCGTTTCGTCCCAGTTCATCCCGCTTGATCCCCGGAAATCCCGCATCTCGTTTCCGGTAGATCCAAGTGTCGCCTTACAGGACGGCGGAGCGGTACCGCGGAAGGGGGATCCAGATGGCCGGGATATCCATTCGGATGGCGAAGGATGACAGCGATCTCGCGACGGCGCGGGCGCTTTGCCGGGCCTGGCTGGACTGGCACTGGAACGCCTATCCCGCGGACTGGCCGATTGAGGGCGATCATCCGATGGACCGCGAGAGGTTCGAAGCCACCCTCGACGACCTGCCGCGCCTGCATGCCCGGCCGCGCGGCGGAATCCTTCTCGCGTTTCTGGAAGGCCGGCCGGTCGGCTGCGTCATGTACAACGCCGCCGCCCCCGACATTGCCGAGTTCAATCGCCTGTTCGTGAGCGAAGCCGGTCGTGGTCACGGCATCGGGCGGGCGATGCTGGAGCGGATGTTCGAGGCGATGATCGCCGACGGCTACCGGACGGTCAGGTTCTCTTCCGCGCGCTTCCTGGTCCATGCGAGGGCGATGTACGAGGCGGCCGGATTTGCCGACATCCCGCATCCCGACGGCTTTCCCGAGCGGTGGCGGGCCTATGTCTATTTCATGGAACGTCCGCTGTTTCGCACCTAGCCCGACGCGTGTCGGTCCGACCCGTTCGGGTACCTGCGATGGCGGAAGACCGAACCGTATATCACTGATAACACTGGATTTTCATGAATTCCGGGTCGGTGCTGCTCGCCCGGAGGGGAACACTCGGCTACGCTTCGCCCATGGCCCCCCTTTCGGTCACCAGCCACGATCTCCCCCTCGCCGATCTGCTTCCCGAGGTTCCCGAGCAGCGCGATCTGCTGGCCCACTGGCGCGATCTGCGCGGTTCCGGCGAGAAGATGCCGTCGCGGCACCGTTTCGATCCGATGGCGGTGCCCCGGCAGTTGCCGTTCATGATGCTGCTCGACCGTCCGGCGGCGGACGGGAGTATCATGGTGCGGCTGATGGGCACCCGGCTCGCCGAGCACTACAAGCAGGATCTGACCGGGCGGAACCTGCTGTCGGGCCTGGCCGCCGACATCCGCCCCCAGGCCCTCGCCCTCTATAGCGATGTGCTCGAGACGCCCTGCGTCAGCCTGATCCACCGCCCGATGCTGCGCGTGTCGGGTGCCCGCCTGCAGGTGGAGGCGCTGCACCTGCCGCTGGCGGCAGGCGACGGGCGGCCAACCTTCGTCCTGTCCACCTTCCGGTCGCGCGGCGGCCGACTCGACGCGTCGAAAGGCGATCCGGTCAACGTGCTGGAAGCCGTCGCGGTGACACGGTGGCGCGGTCTCCTGTGAGATCCCCGCGATGCCGGATCAGGAAGGTGCGCAGCCCGTTCTTCGGCCGCTTCGGTTCGCCCCGGCCGTAATCGCCGGCGGAAATCAGCCCTCGTAGACCGGCGCGAAGCCGCCGAAGATCATCCGCGCGCCATCGAAGGGCATCGGGTTCTTTTCCGGGTCGAAACGCGGATCGCTCGACATCAGTTCGGAAAAGCGCGCCATTGCGGCGTCCCGGGTTTTCCGGTCCGGCCATTCGATCCAGGAAAACACCACCGTTTCGTCGGCGGTGGCCTGGACGGCGCGGCGGAAGTCGGTGCGCTCGCCGTCGGGCACGTCGTCGCCCCAGCATTCGAGGATGCGGGTCGCGCCCAGTTCCCTGAACACCGCGTTGGTGCTTTCGGCATGGGCGATGAAGGCTTCGCGGTTGGCGCTGGGAACGGGAATGACGAATCCGTCAATGTAGCTCATGGCTGCTTCCTTGCTGTCGATGTCGTCGGGTTGTCGGGTTCGGGGGGCGTTCCAGTCCACGCGGTGCTCTGGCCCCGCGGGTCGCGGCTACAGGGTGCGGGCGAGCGCCTCGAGCTGGTCGCAGGCCAGCCCCCAGCCCTCGTGGAAACCCATGCGTTCGTGTTCCTCGCGGTCGGCGATGCTCCAGTGGCGGACTTGAGCGCAATAACGGGTCTTGCCCTCGCCCCGCTCCTCGAAACGGATGTCGGCGGTCATGAACGCCCGCTCGCCGGGAATCCAGCCGGGCCGGAAGGCATCCGTCGTGACCAGCCGGCGTTGCGGCTCGACCGCCAGAACGACGCCGGCGTTCTCGAAGCGTTCGCCGTCGGGGCCGTTCATCACGGTGAAGAACTTGCCGCCGGGACGCAGGTCGATACGGGCGTCGCTGACCCGCCAGGGGCGCGGGCAGAACCATTGCTCCAGCAATGCCGGTTCGCTCCAGCAGCGCCAGAGCTGCGCCGCGGAAGCCGCGAGTTCGCGGTCCAGCACCAGGGTGCGTTCGCTGTCGGTGACGGTGTCCGTGCCGGGGGCGACGGCGGTCATGGCGCGTCCTTCCTTGGTGCGCCCGCCGTTCCGGCCGGAGCGGCGAACAGGGTTTCGATGTAGCGGCGAAGGTGATCGAGACTTTCGAGGGCGTGCGCGGGCGTTCCGCTTGCCTTGGCCAGGATGAAGGCTCCCTGGAGCACCGCCTGGGTGTGCAGGGCGAGCGACGCGGGCGTGCAGGGCAGCGCGATGCCGCGCGCTTCGGCGGCGGCGCGAATGTCCGCCTCGAGCGTCCGCGCGTGAGCCTCGATGCTGTTCCAGCAGGCCGCCCGGATCGCGGGCGAGCTGTCATAGCTCTCCTGCGCCAGCGTGCCGACAAGGCAGGTGAAGGCTTCGGGCGGTCCCGCGATCAGCGTGCGGCGGAAATCGATATAGGCCAGCACCCGGGCCAGCGGATCGGCTGGCCGGTGATAAGGCGCTTCCGCGAACAGGGTTCCGGTCGTTTCGGACCAGAAATCGGCCGCGGCAACGCCAAGCGCTTCCTTGCTGTCGAAATGGTGAAAGAAGGCCCCCTTCGTCACGCCGGCTTCGGCACAGAGCGCATCGACGCTGGTGGCGGCAAAGCCCTGCCGGCGCACCACGTCGCGCGCGGCCTCGAGCAGGCGGGTGCGGGCATCGCCGCGTTCGGGGGCGTGTTTCGTCGGTCTCGGCATGTACGTTAAATACCAACTGGTTGGTATGTTCGTCAATGCTGAAATTCCGTCGTCGCCCTGCTTCGGGCCACCACGGGCTCAGTACCGGGCCGTGAACTCGCTGACGGACAGGATCATGTCGACGCGCTGCTGATCCGCCGACAGCGGCAACAGCAGGGAATCGAAGCTGTAGCCGACCCGCTGGGGTGTCTGTCCCCGGACATGGGCCGGAAGCCAGCTCGTCGCGCAGTGGCTGTACTCGCGGGATACGCCAGCGAGCGTCTCGCCTTCATAGATGTCCTCGAAGAACCGCCCGGTGACATCCCGACCCACGACGCCGGTGATGCCGGTGCCCACGAGACGCCGCCGGAACCGCATCGGATCCCCCTCGTGCACTTCCGTCAGCATGACCCAGTGCAGCCAGGGCTTCATTTCCAGGGGATCGAAATCCGAGCGTGCAGGCGCGCGTCGTCCCTGTTTCTTGTCCTGCCAGAGCGCCAGACCGGAACTCTGGAGCGGCGTGAGGGATACGCCTTCAAGTGAGGGTTCGATGGCGAAATCGGGCATGGTGGGGGATCTGCCCTCCTGTCGTCTCGCTCGTATTTTAGGCGCATGCGAGGGATACCGGAACCGCCCGCGATGGGTTTTCCGGTGCAAAGGCGTCCCTGGAAGGTCTCCGACCCGCATAGCGGGCGGGATCGTCGGTCCTGTTCGCCGTAGAACAGAATCGGCTGCTCGGGTCGGATTTCCTGACCTGAATTCGGAGAGACTGCGGGTCGGCGCGGAAGACCGGGGGCGAACGCGACACCTGGACGGTCTTGGTTCCTAGGGGAGCGATCACGCTCCTTGCCGGCTTTCGGCCCCGCTCGCGGCAGTCTGGCCGCGCCCATGACCGATCGACCGAAACTGCCCCTCGCCCGCGTTCTCGCCGGACGCTACCACTGCCATGTCCGATGCCGCGGCTGCGGGCGCTACGGCTTCCTGCGCCACGAAGCGCTCGATCGCCTGGCGGCTTCGCCGGAAACCAGCATGTCGCGGATCGAGGCGCGCCTGCGCTGTCGGCAATGCGGCCATCGGGGCGCGGAAACCTGGCTCTGCACGCCGGCCCTGCCCTTCACGGCAGGCTGGCGCGATCCGCGTGAGAGTTCCTGAGGCCGTTCCCGCCAATCTGTGCCGGGCCGCGCGATCGCGCTCAGGCCGCGGATGTTTCGGCCGGGCGGGCGAGACGGTAGATCAGGCGGGGATCGACATTGGGTTCGGGCTGTCCGAGTTCCGAGACCTGCATTCCTTCCGCCAGCAGCTCGGCAAAGGCGGTTTCTTCCATCGAGGCATTGTTCGAGCGGTAGTAGAGCGCCGCCAGCCGAGCGTCGGGTGCGGCGTTCCGCGCCAGGGTCTCGAGATAGAACCGCATCTGCGCCGGTTCCATCTCCTGGAACGAGGCGGCGTTCATGCCCCGCTCCCAGGTGAAACGGCTTTCGGCCAGCACCCAGGGCGGCAGGCAGATCAGCCGGCTGTCGATGCCGTCGAGGTCGGCCGGGCGGGTCCGCTGCCAGTCGGCGTAGGTGTAGACCTCGCCGGGGAAATGGGCCTTCAGGTACTGCGTGCCGACATAGAGCATCGGCGGGATATCGATATAGACGAAGCGCTCGATCTGCGGATTGAGTTCGAGCTGCAGGTGGGCGTTGACCCCGAAACCGCCGCCGATCTCGACGAAGCGCCGCGCCGCGGGAAAGTCCATCTCGGGCGCCAGCGCCTCCAGCCGGCAGAGCTGCCGCAGGTAGGTGAGCGCGACCGGGCGGCCGGCGATCTCGGTGACGAAACCGGTATCGCCCGCCGTCGTGTCGAGGCGGGACAGCAGTTCGGCGTGCTTTTCCAGCACGGACGCGGCCTGCAGCTTGACCAACTCGCCTTCGAAGAACACCGCGTCGGTCCAGGCCCGGCGGATGGCGTTCTCGTAGATCTGCAGCAGGTGCCGGCGCACGAACGGCAGGCGGGAGACCAACTGGTGGAAGCGGTAGGTGCGGCTGCCGCGGTGATGGGTGTCCATCGGGTCGAGCTGCAGGATATCGACGAAGCCCTTGCCGACGCGGGTGTTGCGCCGGAATCCGCGCAGGCCCGACCGTTTCAGCTCGGCGACGATGCGCTCGGCATTGTGCCGCCAGTAATCGCCGGCCGCGAACAGGCCGTCGACGGACCGCTGGTCGGCGGTCAGCAGGTCGAGCAGGTCCCCATCGTCGGCGATCTCGGTGGGGCGGGCGTCCGTCTGGTGCAACACGAAACTCGTCCTCCGGCGCGATGCGCTCCCGCTATGGCAAATGCCCCCGGGAGTGTCCAGTCGGAGACCTGTCGCAGGCCCGGTCGCGGGCATCGCGCGGCACCCCGGCTCCTGGCCGGCCTCCCGCGTTGACCCGTCCCCTGACGGAGGGCTACAGAGTCGGGATGTCCCGCCCCTGCCCCGTCGAGGGGACGGGATGCGGGCCGGTGCGATGACGGGCGGCAACGAAAGCGGGCGAAGCGATGGCGGTCGACAGGGCGGCGACGGACGGATCGGGCGAGGCCGCCTTCACGGACGAGGTGGTGGCGCATTTCCCGACCACCTTCATGCGCCGGCGACACGAGAATGCCAGGACGCTCAACCGGGACCTGCGCAAGCTGCTGCTGGACATGGAAAAATCCGGCCGCAACAAGATTTCCGGCACCTCCAATCTCGGCGGTTTCCACAGCGACACGAGACTGCTCAACCGCGACGAGCCGGCGATCCGCGAACTTCGCGAGATGATCACCCAGGCCATCTTCGCCTATGTCCGCCCGCTGGTGCAGAACGAGTGTTCGGCCCCGCCGGAGAACATGAAGCTGACGCTGTGGGGCTGGTGCACGATCATGCGCCAGGGCGACTACAACGAGCAGCACCTGCATCCCGAGGCCAACGTCTCGGGCACCTATTACGTGACCACGCCCGAGGGCATGCGCGGCACCAGCGACGATCAGCCCTACGGGCGGATTTCCTTCGTCGATCCCCGCCCCCGGGCCGACGCGATGCGCCTGCCGAACCAGGTCACCGCGCACGCGATCAATCCCGAGCCCGGCGACATGATCCTCTTTCCCAGCTACTACGAGCACGCCGTCGCGCCCTTCAAGGGCCCGGGCGTGCGCATCTGCATCGCCTTCAACGCGCGGATCGCGTGAACGCGATCAAACCCTGAAAAAGTCCGGTTTCGGGATCGTCCACTGGTCGCCCCAGAGCTGGTAGCCGCCGTCGAGCGTCAGCACCTCGCCGGTGATGAACCCGCCGGTGGGACCCAGCAGATAGACCGCGGCGTTGGCGATGTCGCCGGCGTCGCCGAAGCGGCGCAGCAGGTTGCTGTCGGGCATCGCGCGCCGCGCCTCCTCGGGATAGACCTCCATCCCCTCGGTGGCGATGATCCCCGGGGCGATGCAGTTCACCCGGATCTTCAGGGGTGCCCATTCGATCGCCACCGACCGGCTGAGCCCGATCACCCCGGCGCGCGCGGCCGCCGTGTGGGCGACGCCCGGCAGGCCGCGGCTGACCACCGCGACGATGTTGACGATCGCGCCGGGCGTGCCGGCCTCCCGCCAGGCCCGCGCGGCCGCCTG
>JBGTSP010000004.1:0-52276 GCA_041940205.1 Alphaproteobacteria bacterium | reverse complement strand
ACAGCGGTCCGTAATGGCCGTAGTCCGCCGGCCACCAGTCCTGCGAGGTCGTCATCAGGTCGACGATGTCGCGCTTGACCGCCGCCAGGTCGAGGCTCTCGAAGGCCTTCGCATAGTCGAAGGCCGGATCGAGCGGATTGGAAAGCGCCGAATTCTGGCGCAACAGGTCGAGCCGCAGGCGGTTGGGCCACCAGTCGCGGTTCGAGGTGCCTGCGCCGGCCACGCGGCCCGAGAACGGGCACTGGCCGGGAGTGTCGGTCGTCGCCTTGTCCATGTCTGTCTCCCGTGTGTGACGATCGAAAATCCATCTGGACGCGCCGAGCCGAGGCCCGATGGCGTCCGTGGCTTTCGATATAGGGAGAGCGAAATTGGAAATAAAATCGATTTATTGTATCATTTAAATCGATATATCCGATCAAAGAACGTCCGACCCGACCCCCGCGTTCCGCTCCCGCCGCAGCGAGGCCCGATGAACACGCGCGATCTCGAATATCTCGTCGCCGTGGCCGAAACCCTGCATTTCGGCCGCGCCGCCGAGCGCTGCCATGTCAGTCAGCCGACGCTCAGCGGGCAGTTGCGCAAGCTGGAGGCGCATCTGGGCGTCACCCTGTTCGAGCGCACCAAGCGGCGGGTGCGGCTGACCGAGGTGGGCGCCCGGCTGGTCGCGCAGGCCCGCGACATCCTCTCCCGGGTCGAGGCGATGGAGCACGAGGCCGCGGCGAACCTGGATCCCTTCGCGGGCGCCTGCCGCATCGGCATGCCGCCGACGATCGGCCCCTACCTCACGCCGCTGCTGTTGCCGGCGGTGCGCCATCACCTGCCGGCGCTGCGGCTGGACCTGGTCGAGGACCTGACCGACCGGCTGGAGGGCCTGGTCGCTTCCGGCGACCTCGATCTCGCGATTCTGGCCACCCGGCCGACCCGCGCGGCGCTGTCGGAAATCGTCCTGTACGAGGAGCCCTTCTGGGTGGCGATGCCGAGCGACCACCCGCTGACCGCCGAGGAGGCGGTGGACGTCACCCGGATCGATCCCGGCGAGCTGCTGCTGCTCGCCGACGGCCACTGCCTGCGCGACCAGATCTCGGCGGCCTGCAAGATCGACCGGCGGCGAACGCGGGGCGGCCGGGCGCCGCGCACCCAGAACACCAGCCTGTCGACGATCCTCGCCCTGGTCGGCGCGGGCAGCGGCGTGACCCTGGTGCCGGCGATGAGCCTGGCGGGCGGCTGGGTCACGGATTCCGGCATCGCCTTCCGCCGCGAGCGGGGCGGAACGGCCGGCCGGACGATCCGGCTGACCTACCGCCGCGGCTATCACCGCCTGGCCGTGGTCGAGAAGCTGGCGGACGTGATCGCCGCGATCGTCCCCGACACGGTGACGCCCGTCAGGCGGTAGGGCGCGGCGCGGCGCCGGCCCGCCCGGCGGGGCTCGCCGGACGGATCAGGAAATGATCCAGCCGCCGTCCACGTCGATGGTGGTGCCGGTGACGAACTCGTTCTCGACCATGAACAGGATGCCCTGGGCGACCTCGTCGGCGGTGCCGGCGCGCGGGATCACGTTGCCCGCCGAACCCTTGGCATAGAACTGCGTGCGCTCCTCGCCCTGCAGCGCCGACATCGGCGTGTCGATCAGGCCGGGCGAGACCACGTTGAGCCGGCGCGGCGCGATTTCCCTGGCGACGCAGCGGGTCAGCGCCTCGACCGCGGCGCCGACGCAGGACAGCGCGACCTGGCCCGGTTTCGGCTTGCGCGCCGGCGCGCCGCTGACCAGCACGATGGTGCCGTCCTCGCTCAGATGCTCGGCCCCGTAGCGGACCACGTTGGCATAGCCCCAGAGCTTGTCGAACGAGCCCCGGAAGCCGGCCATGTCCATTTCGACGAACGGCCCGAAGGCCCGGGCGCCGCCGGTGGCGGCGCTGATCAGGATGTCGTAGGGCGCCTCCTCGGCCAGCAGGGCCGAAATCGCCGCCTCGTCGCGCACGTCGCAGGCCTTCAGCGTGACGCCGGCCGGCACGTCGCCGGCCTTCGAGGGATCGCGGCTGATCGCCACCACGTTCGCGCCGCCTTCCGCCAGCCGCTGCGTCGCCGCCAGGCCGATCCCCGACGTGCCGCCGAAAACCACTGCTTTCCTGCCCTTGATGTCCATGAGGCTCCCTCCCGCATGTTGCGTCACCCGGCCCGTCGCCGGCGCGACAGGGTGGACCGGGCCGCCGGTCACGGCAAGACCGCGGCCATGCGGCGAAGTGTGCGCGGTTCCGGTTCCCCCGCCCGTCATGCCACCATGCCGCGCGCATGTCGGGAGGAGCCGGGATCTTGGTCAGGGACGGGCAGGAAGAGCGGGAGGGAATCGGATCCTCGCCGCCGCGGCGGGAGGATCTGCGGCTTCTGACTGGCCGGGGACGCTTCAGCGCCGATCGGCCGACCGGGGATGCGGCGCACGCGGCGTTCGTGCGCTCGCCGCACGCCCATGCGGACATCGGCGCAATCGACACGGCCGCTGCCCGCGCGATGCCGGGCGTGCTGGCGGTGCTGACCGGCGCCGATACGCTGGCCGACGGTCTGGGCCCGATGCCGCACAATACCGACTGGACCGCGCCGCCCGATGCCGCGCTCGTCCTGCCGGAAGGTTTCGAGGTCTTCACCACCGCGCATCATCCCCTGGCCCTGGAGCGGGTTCGCCATGTCGGCGAACCGGTGGCGCTGGTCGTCGCGGAGAGCGCCGCCCTGGCGGCGGACGCGGCGGAGATGGTGGCGGTCGACTACGCGCCACTGCCGGCGGTGAGCGAGGCGCTGGCGGCGATGGAGCCGGGCGCGCCCGCGGTCTGGCCGGCCCGTCCCGACAACCGGGCGCTCTCCTGCACCGTCGGCGACGCGCGGGCGACGGCGCGGGCCTTCGAGACGGCCTCCCATGTCGTGCGCTTCTCGGGGCGGGCCCAGCGGGTTACCGGTCATCCGATGGAGCCGCGCGCGGCGCTGGGGGAGTTCGAGGCGGACGGATCCGGGGATGGCGTCTACCTGCTGCATTCGGCCTCGGGCGCGGGCGTGGTGCGCACGCGCGAGCGGCTGGCCGCCACGCTGGGTGTGCCGCTGGAGGCCTGTCACTGCATCTTCGGCGACATGGGGGGCAATTTCGGCACCCGCAACGCGTTCTATCCGGAATACGCCCTGCTGCCCTGGGCGGCGCGTCGGGTCGGCCGGCCGGTGGCCTGGACGGCGAGCCGAAACGAGTGCTTCACCACCGACTATCAGGCCCGCGACCTGGTTTCCGAGGCCGAACTGGCGCTGGACGGGGACGGCAACTTTCTCGGCCTGCGCGGACGCAACGTGATGAACCTGGGCGCGCAGACCGTGTTCTTCTGGCCGCTGCGCAAGGGCCTGTCGATGATGCAGAGCGTCTACCGCATTCCCGCGGTGCATTTCGAGGGCCACGCGGTGCTGACCCATACCGCGCCGACGGCGGTCTATCGCAGCGCCGGGCGTCCCGAGGCGGTCTACATGATCGAGCGGCTGATCGACCTCGCCGCGCGCGAGCACGGTTTCGACCGGGTCGAACTGCGCCGGCGCAACCTCATTCCGGCCGATGCCCAGCCGTTCACCAACGGGGTCGGGGTGACCTACGACAGCGGCGACTACCGGGCGGCGATGGAACGCGCGCTGGCGGCGGCGGACTGGGACGGATTTCCCGCTCGCAGGGCCCGCTCGGCGGCGGCAGGCCTGCGGCGCGGCATCGCCGTCGCCAACTATATCGAGGTCACCAGCGGTTTCCCGCGCGAGCGGGCCGAACTCACGGTGGCGACGGACGGCACGGTCGAACTGGCGGTCGGCACCATGTCGAGCGGCCAGGGGCACGAGACCAGCTTTCCCCTGCTCGTTGCCGGGGCGCTGGGCCTGCCGGCCGCGCGGGTGCACATGGTGGCCAACGACAGCCGGCGGATCTCGGTGGGCGGCGGTTCGCACTCCGGCCGCTCGATGCGTCTCGTCAGCCTGGCCGTGGCCGACGCGGCGGATGCCCTGCTGGCGCGGGGCAGGGCGATCGCCGGCAGCGTGCTGCAGGCCGATCCGGCGGAGATTTCCTATGCCGGCGGCCGCTTCACGGCGGTGGGCGGCGGCAGCCTCGACCTTGCCGCGGTGTCCCGCGCCGCGCGGGAGGATGCCACGCTGGCCCCGGACCTGCGCGGGCCGTTCGTCGGCATCGGCGAGATCCTGAACCGGACCGGCGGCTTCCCCTACGGCTGCCACGTCTGCGAGGTGGAGGTCGATCCCGAGAGCGGTACCGTCGCGCTGGTCGCCTGGAGCGGGATCGACGATGTCGGCCGGGCCGTGCATCCGGGGATCCTGCACGGCCAGGCCCACGGCGCCATCGCCCAGGGGGTCGGCCAGGCGCTGTGCGAGGCGGTGTGCTACGATCCCGCCGACGGCCAGTTGCTGAGCGGCTCGCTGCAGGACTACGCGCTGCCGCGCGCCGACGACCTGCCCTCCTTCACGACCCTGCTTTCCGAAATGCCCGCCAGTTCCCACCCGATGGGCATCCGTCCGGGCGGGGAGGGCGGGACGACGCCGGCGCTGGCGCTTGTCGTCAACGCCATCGTCGATGCGCTGGGCGCGGACGGTGTGCGCGACGTCGCCATGCCGGCCACGCCGGAACGGGTCTGGCAGGCGCTCCGGCACGCCCTCGGGCCCGCCGGCGGGACGGCCGCGTCATGAGCGCGCTGCGCTGGCTCGTCCGGGGCCTGTTCGTGGTGCATGCCGGGCTCGTGCTCTGGGCCCTTGTCGGTTTCGTCGAGCTGGTGGTGGCGGAGCCGCCCTGGCCGCGGCTTTCCAATCCCCGCTTTCCCGACTGGATGCTGTTCGCCCAGTGGCTCGCGGTGCTGGCCGGCGGGCTCGCCTTCTGCCTCGGCCTGCTGACGCGCTGGCCCGGGACGCCCGGAGCGATGACCTGGCTCTATGGCCTGATGGCCGCGATCTGCCTGATCCAGAACGCCAGCGGCATGCTGGTCCACGAGGGGCACTGGCGGCAGCTGGGCCTGGAATACGCGGTCTATGCGGCGATCCTGGGGCTGTTGCATGGTTCGGACACGGTGCGCGGGATGTTCGCCATTCCGCCCAGGTCCGCGCAGCCGTGAGCGTCGGCCTGCGGCCGGCGGGCCGCGCCGACCTCGAGGCGATCACGGCGCTCTCGGCGCGGGTCGGCTGGCCCCACCGCAGCCAGGACATCGCCGCGATGCTGGCCGTCGGCCGCGGACTTGTGATCGCGCCGGCGGACGGCGCGCCGGCGGTCGCGTGCGGCTTCTGGTGGCCGGTCGGCCGGGAGGCCGCGACGCTCGGGCTGATCATCGTCGATCCCGACCGTCAGGGGCGGGGTCTCGGCCGGCGGATCGTCGAGGCGCTGATCGCGGACGCCGCGCCGCGCCTGCTGCGCCTGGTCGCCACCGAGGCCGGCCGGCCGCTGTACGAGCGCCTGGGCTTCGAGCCGCGCGGCCGCATCCTGCAGGTGCAGGGGCGCTGCGTTCGCCCGCCTGTTCTCGCGTCGGGCCTGCGCCCGGCGACGGCCGCCGACCGGGAAGTGATCACGGCGCTGGACAGCGCGGCCCAGGGCGGGGCGCGCGCGGCGCTGATCGCCCGCCTGCAGGGCCGGAGCCGGACCCTCGTGCTGCCGGCCTCGGGCCCGCCCGGCGGCTTCGCGATACGTCGGCGGTTCGGGCGCGGCCACCTGATCGGCCCCCTTGTCGCCGGGCACGAGGACGACGCGCTGCGGCTCTGCCAGGCGCTGTTGCGACCGGGATTCCTGCGCGCCGACCTGCCCGAACACGCGACCGCCCTCGCGGCCCTGCTGCGGGACGCCGGCCTCGACGTGGTCGACCGGCCGCTGGTCATGCAGCGGGGTGAGAGACCGGGCGCGCAACGCGGTCCGAGGACCTTCGCGCTGGCGAGCCAGGCATTGGGCTGAAGCGGCGGAAAGGACACGGCGCAAGCCCTTCGGCCTGTGCCCTCCCCTGACGTTTCGGGATGCGGAATCCTTTCGCCCACCTGGCGGTGCGCCAGTCGTTAGCGCACCTCGCGGTGCACCGATTGTTTGCGCACCTCGCGGTGCACCGATTGTTTGCGCACCTCGCGGTGCACCGATTGTTTGCGCACCTCGCGGTGCGACATTTCTTCGGACGGGCAGCGGGTTGCAATGTCGCGGACCGGGGACCAGATGGCATGGCAGGCAAACGGGCGATCCCGTGCCGGTCATCGGCGCATCCGCGCTATCGCACGCGCGCGCCTTTCTTCCCCCGCTCAAAGGAGTTTCCCACGGCATGCCGTTCGAACTGCCCGATCTGCCCTACGACGCCGACGCCCTTGCCCCGCACGTCTCGGCCGAGACCCTGGCGGTGCATCACGGCAAGCATCACAAGGCCTATGTCGACAAGCTGAACGGCCTTGTCGAGGACGGCCCGTTCGCGGATCGCGACCTGGATGCGATCATCCGCGCCACCGCCGGCGATGCCGACAATGTCGCGATCTTCAACAACGCCGCGCAGGCCTGGAACCACGGTTTCTACTGGCATTCGATGAAGCCCGGTGGCGGCGGCGCGCCGGGCGGCGAACTCGGCCGGCGCCTCGAGCGCGACTTCGGCGGCTACGAGGCCTTCGCCGAGGCCTTCACGGCGGCGGCGACCGGCCAGTTCGGCAGCGGCTGGGCCTGGCTGGTGCAGGACCGCGACGGTCTCAAGGTGGTCAGCACCGGCAACGCCGAGACCCCGCTGACCACCGCGGCGACCCCGCTGCTGACCCTCGACGTCTGGGAACACGCCTATTACCTCGACTACCAGAACCGCCGGCCGGACTATGTCGCGACCTTCCTCGCCGAACTGGCGAACTGGGACTTCGCGGCAGCCAACCTGCGCTGAAGCGCGGGCGGCGCGGGCCGCCGGGGCCGGTCTTTCAGCCGGCCCCCTCGCGCCGTGTCGCGATACTCTCGAAATGCCGGGAGCGTTCCTCCCAGCGCGACAGCAGCCGCCGGGCCTCGGGCGGCACATAGCAGCGGGCATAGTCGGCGCCCTGGAAGGCGATCACGCTGTCGAGGGAGTCGAACTGCATGATCGTCATGAATTCGACCTCGTCGTCGAGATCGCGGCGCAGCAGCTCGATGCCGCGATAACCGGGAATCTGCTTCGCCGCGATGCCCGGAAACACGACATCGCGCAGCAGGGCCTCATAGGCCCGGGCCTGCTCGGGATGCGTCCAGCCGCACCAGATCCGCCTGATCATCATCTGCCTCCACCCGTGGTCCGGCGGCGACCCTAGCCCCGACGGCAGGCGCAGGTCCTTGCCATTATTCCCTTGTCTGATACCTCGTTCGGCAATGAATGGTCTGTTTTGGATCACATGGGGGTGAAAGATGTCCGATCGGGTGCCGGACGGGAAGGACAGGGAGATCCTGGTCCAGTTGCAGGACGAGGGACGCCTGAGCAATGTCGAGCTCGCCGAGCGGGTGGCCCTGTCGCCCTCGCCCTGCCTGCGCCGGGTCCAGCGGCTGGAGAACGAGGGCACGATCGCCGGCTACCGGGCCATCCTGTCGCGCCAGGCGGTGGGGTTCGGCCTCACGGTCTTCGTCGCCATCAAGGTGGCGCATCATTCGCGCGCCAACGCCGCGGCGCTGGGTGAGGCGCTCGCCGCCATCGAGGCGGTGGTGGCCTGCCACATGGTCTCCGGTGAGGCAGATTTTCTTGCCGAGATCGTGGTGCGCGACATGGGCGACTACGAGCGTCTGTTGAACGAACGCCTGCTCACCCTGCCGATGATCGCGGACATCCGCTCGCAGTTCGCGCTGCGCACCCTGAAGGCGAACGCGCCGCTGCCGCTGTAGCGACGTTCCGGCCTGGCAGCCCGCGGGGCCGATGCCCGCAAACGTGGCAATCGGCACAGTTCCGCTCGCGCGGTTTGGGCACACTGGCACCGGTTTCCAATCGTATCAACGCGTCCGATGGAGGTGTGTGATGACCACGTGGAAACGTGCCCTGTTTGGCGGTCTTGGAGCAATTCTGCCGATCGCGGTGACCCTGCTGACCATGGAAGGCGTGCTGATCGCCGAGTTCTGCCAGGACCTGGTCGTGCACTGGAACAACGCGCAGGAATTCTGGCTGCGCCTGGCCAGCCTCGCCGGTGCCGTCGTGCAACTGGTCCTGCTGTTCGCGCTGGGGGCCGGCGTCGTCGCGGCGCAGCAGTCGATAACGGAGTGGTTCAAGGCAGTGCAGCTGGGTGTCGCGGCGCCGGCGCTGGTGATGTCCTACCTGCACGGCGCCAACGTGGACAACGGCTCCCGCGCGGGCGAGGCCCGGAGTGTCCCGCAGGCTGCCGCCGGCGAGATCGTTGCCGGCCAGGCCGGCGTGCCGGCGATGCTCGACATGGCGTTCGTCTACCGGACGACGCAGGCGCAGACCCGGCCGCCGGCCCGTCCGAAACCGCTCGACTGCTTCATCAGCGGCCTGCGCGGACGGCGCTGCTGACGCCGCACCGAACGGGGCGTCGGGGCGGCCGACGGCACCGCCGGCGGGCGCTGGTGGGGGTCAACCCGCCCCTGTAAGCTCTCCTCCTGTCCATCACGGGAGGGAAGCATGGACTACGACCTGCTGGTACGAAACGGCACCCTGGTCGACGGGACCGGCGCGCCCGCCCGTCGGGCCGACATCGCCGTCTCCGGCGATACCGTCGTGGCCGTCGGCGACGTCGCGGGCACGGCACGCCGGACCATCGATGCCGAGGGTCACCTCGTGACCCCCGGCTTCGTCGATATCCACACCCATCTCGATGCCCAGATCACCTGGGATCCGATCGCCTCGTCGTCCTGCTGGCACGGGGTGACGTCGGTGGTGATGGGCAATTGCGGCGTGACGTTCGCGCCCTGCCGGCAGGACGACCGGGACTATCTCGCCCGGCTCATGGAATCGGTCGAGGACGTGCCGGCCACGTCGATCGCCCGCGGCATGCCCTGGTCGTGGGAGACCTATGGCGAGTATCTCGATGCCCTCGACGGCCTGCCCAAGGGCGTCAATGTCGGCGGTCTTGTCGGGCATTGCGCCGTCCGCCTCTACGCCATGGGCGAGGAAGCGCTGGAGAACCGGCCCGCCGACGATGCCCAGATCGCCCGGATGCACGACGCGGTGGCCGAAGCGATCGGCGCCGGAGCGCTGGGCTTTTCCACCTCTCGCACGCCGCTGCACCTCACGCCTGACGGCGAGGTGGTGCCCGGCACTCACGCGGATGACCGCGAGCTGCGGGGGATCTGCGCTGCTCTCGGCGAGCAGGGCCGCGGCCTGATCGAGGCCGCGACCGCGATCGGCGGCGAGGACGAGGCCGAGGTGCGCCGCAGCATCGAGGGCGAGATGGGCTGGATGCGGCAGATCAGCCGGGAGACCGGCCGGACCGTGCTGTTCAACCTCACCCAGAGCCGCCAGGTGCCGGAAGGCTACGGCTACGTTCTCGACGCCCTGGCCGGTCGGGCGGACGACGGCGCACGCATCGTCGCCCAGTCGACCACCCGCGGCATCGGCGTGCTGTTCGGCTTCCAGAACCGCACGCCGTTCGACCGGGCGCCGGCCTGGCGGGCGCTGCGCGGCCTGCCGATGGCCGGGAAGCTGGCGAAACTGCGCGATGCGGACTATCGCGCCGAGATGGTCCGGCAGTCGCTGGAGGACATGCCGCCGCTCGACTGGAACGACCTGTTCCTGCTGTCGCGCGAGGCGCCGCGCTACGATCACGCCCCCGCCGACAGCCTGGCCGCGCGGGCCGCGGCAACGGGCACGAGCGCGCCCGACGCCTTCATCGCCCTGTCGCTGGAAGAGGAGGGCATGGCGCTGTTCAACTATCCCTTCCTCAACCCCGACCTGGCGGCGGTCGAGCGCATGCTGTGCGACGACAACGTGGTGCTGGGACTTGGCGATTCCGGAGCGCATTGCGGGCAGATCATGGATGCCAGCCTGCCGACCTATTTCCTGACCTACTGGGTGCGCGAACGCGGCCGGTTCACGCTGGAGCAGGCGATCCACAAGCTGACCGGGGAGCCGGCGGCGCTGTTCGGCATCGCCGACCGCGGGGTCCTGCGCGAGGGTGCGCGCGCGGACATCAACGTCATCGACTTCGAGGGCCTGCGGCTGCGGGGACCGGAATTCGTGCACGATTTCCCCGCCGGCGCCGGCCGCTACGTGCAGAAGGCCGAGGGCTACCGCCACACCATCGTCAACGGCGTGCCGTTCATGGCGGACGGGGCGCATACCGGCGCCTTCGCCGGGCGGATGCTGCGCAGCGCCTGATCCGCAGGCCGGTGTGAGCCGGAACGGGGATTTCGCCCGGCGCCTGCCGTTCTATTACGGCTGGGCGGTTCTGGCCGCGGTCTGTTGCGCCGGCGTCGCCCGGCAGGGTCCGGCGGTGGCCACCCTGTCGATGTTCGTCACGCCGATGACCGAGAGCTTCGGCTGGAGCCGGGCGGAACTCTCCGGCGCGGTCTCGCTGGCCGGCCTGCTCGCCGCCCTGGCCACGCCCCTGCTGGGCCCGCTGCTGGACCGGTTCGGCGCCCGGCCGATGCTGGCGGGCGCGGTGCTGCTTACCGCCGCGGCGACCTTCGGGCTGTCGTTCGCCGGCTCCCTGGCCCTGTTCTACCTGTTCTACTGCGCCGCCCGGCTGAGCTTCGCCGGTCCGTTCGACCTCGGCATATACGGCGCCGTCAACGCCTGGTTCCTGCGTCGCCGCGCGCTGGCCGCGGGCATCGCCAACCTGGCGCAGATGCTGGGCCTGGCGGCGATGCCGCTGATCGCCCACTGGGCGATCGCGGACGGCGGCTGGCGTCACGGCTGGGTCGTGGTCTCGGCGAGCGTTCTGGCGATGGGCCTGCTGCCGGTCCTGCTCGTCGTCCGGCGTCGGCCGGAGGATCTGGGCCTGGCGCCCGACGGCGCGCCGGCGCGAAGCAATGCGGCCGCGAGCACGGACGCCACGGCGGGCAGCCGCGCGGTGGCGCGGGGCGGTCCGGGCGCTGCCGTGTCCGGAGAACCGGACTATTCGCGGCGCGAAGCGCTCGCGACGCCGGCCTTCTGGCTGCTGGCGCTCTATTCGGCGCTGGTCTTTCCGGTGCAGGCCGGGGTCAGCCTGCATCAGGCGCCGCATCTGCTGGAGCGCGGCCTCGATGCCGGCACGGCGGCACTGGTCGTCGGCTCCTTTTCGCTCGCCTCGGCCGCCGCCAGTCTGCTGGTCGGCCTCGCCGGCCGCCGGCTTCCGTTGCGCCTCGCGCTGGCGCTGTCGGCCGGCGCGCTGACGGCGAGCACCGTGGCGATGCTGGCGGTCACGAATCCGCTGACCGGTTTCGTGGCGGCTGTGCTGTTCGGTCTGGGGATCGGCGGCGCGCTGACCCTGCTGCCGGTCGCCTGGGCCGATTATTTCGGCCGCCGCAGCTACGGCGCGATCCGCGGCATCGCGCTCAGCATCCAGGTGCTGGCCCAGGCGGCGGGTCCGCTGCTGTCCGGCCTGCTGCGCGACGCCAGCGGCAGCTATTCGCCATCCCTGTGGCTGTTCACCCTGCTGTCGCTGGGCGCGCTGGGTGCGGCCGTGCTGGCCCGTCCGCCCCGCCCGCGCGGGCTCAATCGCGCGGGATCTGGTGCTTGAGCACCTTGCCGGTGGCGTTGTGCGGAAGCTCGTCCATGAAGCGCACCTGCTTGGGCACCTTGTAGCGCGCCAGCCGGTCCTGGCAGTGGCTGACGATCGCCTCCTCGTTCAGGTTGGCGCCGGGCTTGAGCACCACGCAGGCGCGTCCGACCTCGCCCCATTTCTCGTCCGCCACGCCGATCACCGCGTTCTCCAGCACACCGTCGAGCTGGTAGATCACGTTCTCGACCTCGACCGGATAGACGTTCTCGCCGCCGGAGATGAACATGTCCTTCTTGCGGTCGACGATATAGTAGTAGCCGTCCTCGTCCTGGCGGGCCGCGTCGCCGGTGTGGAACCAGCCGTCCGGGGTGAAGAACTGGTCGTTCTCGTGCAGGCGGTTCCAGTAGCCCGGCGTCACCGTGGGCCCCTTGATCATCAGCTCGCCGGTTTCGCCGCGCGCCACCTCGTTGCCACGGTCGTCACAGATCTTCAGCCGCGTGTGCATCACCGGCAGGCCGGACGAGCCGATCTTCTTCAACGCCATCTCGCCCGACAGGATCAGGCCCAGCGGTCCGGTCTCGGTCATGCCCCAGCCCTGTTGCAGGTCGATCTGCTTGGCGCCGTAGGTCTCGATCAGGGCCTCCGGCGCGGCCGCGCCGCCGACGCCGAGGCTGACCAGGTGCGAGAGGTCGGCATCGGCGAAGCCGGCCTCCTGCGCCATCATCAGGAAGTTGGTGGGCACGCCCAGCCCATGGGTCAGCGCGACCTCCTTCGAGGACAGCAGGTGCAGGAAGTGGCCCGGATCGAATTCCCGCATCACCAGGTTGGTGCCGCCGGTATGGAACACCGGGTTGGCATAGACGTTGAGGCCGCCGGTATGGAAGGTCGGCAGGAAGACCAGGTTGCGCGAACTCCCCGTCAGGTCGACGGCCATGGCGCTGTGGACGGCGTTGAACAGGCCCATCTGGTAGGTGATCAGGGCGCCCTTGGGCCGGCCGGTGGTGCCCGACGTGTACATCAGGGTCCAGGTGTCGGTGAGCGACAGCGCCGGCGGCGTCAGGTCGCCTGATGCGGCGGCAAGGCCGCGCTCGTATTCGCTGTCGGCGCCGTTGCGCATCTCGATCCGGTGCGCGATGGCGCACAGCCCGACGACGCGCTCGGCGACATCGGCGAACTCGGCGCCATGAAACAGCGCCGCCGGTGCGGCGTCGGTGCAGATATATTCCAGTTCCGCCACCGCCAGCCGCCAGTTCAGGGGCAGGAAAATGGTGCCCGCGCGCCGGCAGGCGAACTGCAGTTCGAAAACGTCACTGTCGTTGTGGCAGAGCACCGCGACCCGCTCGCCCGGCGCGATTCCCAGGCCGTTGGCCAGGAACCGGGCCAGCCGGTCGATGCGGGCGTCGAATTCGCGATAGGTGAACTGCCGGTCCGAGGCGAGATCGTGCACGCACAGGCGGTGCGGTGAAACGGTGGCGTGATGGGCAATCCAGTCTTCGGCCGCCAATGGCATGTCTTCCCTCCCCGAGCCGTCGCAACAGCAACACGAAAGTGTGCCGCCGGTCGCGCCGGGGTGACAAGGCGGATTGGAAGACGGGCCGCTCCCGGCCGGGCTCAGGCGGCGTTGCCGGATTCCGAGCGTATGCCGACGCCGGCGGCAAAGGACTGGTCGAGCCGGGTCAGAAGATCCGGCAGCGGCAGGTCCCGGAAGGCCGGGAACTCGACCTGCAGCGCATCGGCAAGCGCCTGTTCGTAGGCGCGTGCATTGTCCCGGGAGGCAAGGCGCCGCTCGTCCGCGAACAGTCCGGCGGCGGCGCGAAGCAGGCCGCGCGCATGGATCGCGTAGCCCGCGCGCCGGCGCAGGGTATCGATGCCGCCGTTCGCATCGGTCAGCAGGGTACGCGCTTCGCCGATCGACAGGCCGGCCCGGCGGGCCAGCGCCTTGAGGAAGAACTCGAGATCGCCCGCCGCCAGCGCGTGTAGCAGCAGCGTCGGCGTCAGCCGGTGCTCGCCCTGCAGGCGGTCCAGCAGGGCGGCGATCTGGGCGCCGCTGCGCATCCGCTGCAGCTGCTTGATCAGCACCGCCTCACCGCCGAAGCGAAGCGGCTGCAGGGCGGCATCGGCATCGAGGGGATGTCGGGTCTCGATGCGAATGCGCAATTCCTCGGTCACCAGGCCGATCAGCCGGTCGATCACCGTGGCCGGCAGCTCAGGCCGGTCGCCGACCTGCGCCAGCAGCGACTGGTCCAGGGCGAAATCGCGCAGGATCGCCCGGTATCCGTTCTCGGCGATCCTGGCCCCCTCGTTGCGCAGAAGCGTCGAGACGACCGAGCGGTCGCCGCTTTCGATCAGGGCATCGCAGACGCCGGGACTGACCGAGGGGCGGCCGGCGACGGAACGGTTCCGGAACGGTTCGGCCCAGGCCACGATCTCGAGCAGGGTGCCGTCGTCCAGCGCCAGGGCCTCGCCGAGAATCGGATTTGCTACATCCTCGACGTCGGAGGCCAGTGTCAGCGCCAGATCGACCGGCAGATCGCTGCAGGATTTCAGGCTTTCGGCCACGGCCCGGCGGACCTGGCGCTCGAGGTCGTGGGCCAGCCGGTCGAGCACCTCGATCAGACGCAGGCGGGCGCCGGCGCCAACGTCATTGCGGGCGAGATCTTCGCCAAGCTGTCGGGCGATCGCGATTCGCTGCTCGCTGCTGCTCGAGGTCAGAAGCTCGTCGATGCCGTCGTGTCCCGCCAATTGGCGGGGCGCATCGGGATTTGCCATCGGCACGCGTTTCCTTGGCCCAGACTGGAACCGACAACTATCGCGGGCAGAGATTAAGAGATTGTTGACGTTGATCGCGTTGCCGGCGCCCCGGCCTGCCACCTGTCATCCGGACGGATTGCCGGGCGCGGGACCGCGAACCCGGCGGGACAGCCCGAGCTCGCGCCAGGCGACGAACAGGCCGCTGGCGACGATCAGCAGCATGCCGAGGCCCGCGGTCAGGTCCGGCCATTCGCCGAAGAACAGGAACCCCCAGACCAGCGCCATCGGCAGCATCATGTATTCCAGCGGCGCCAGCAGGCTGGCCTCCGCGCTGCGATAGGCCTCGGACATGCAGTAGCTGACGATGCCGATCAGCAGGCCGCTGAGCGCGAACAGGCCGAACTGCGGAAGGTCGGGCAGGGCCCAGGCGCGCAACAGGAACGCCAGGCTGGGATCGCTGCCGCCGTAGGCGCGGCCGTCGCCGAGCGCCAGGCCGATCGCGAGACTGACGAGCGTGAACATCACCTGCACGTAGATCGCCATGGTGAAGGCGCCGTCGGTCTGGCCGATCTGCCGGGTGGTGATCTGGAAACCGGCATAGAACACGGCGGCCGCGAGCGGCAGCAGGTAGGTCGGATCGAAGGCGAGATCGAACGGCCGCGTCATCACCACCACGCCGCCGAGCCCGACCAGCACCGCGATCCAGCGCCGCGGGCCCACCTGCTCTCCCAGCATCAGGGCGGAGAACGCGGTGATCAGCAGCGGCGAGATGAAGACCAAAGCTGTCGCCTCGGCCAGCGGAATGGCCGCCAGTCCGAGAAAGAAGGTCATGTTCGAGCAGACGATCAGCAGCCCGCGCACGATCTGCAGGCCCGGCCTGGCGCTCGACAGGGTGGACAGTCCCTCGCGCCAGAGCGCGACCGGCAGCAGGATGAGGAGCGCCACCAGCGAGCGGGCCAGCACGATCTCGTGCAGCGGAAAGGCGTCGCTCAGGCTCTTGATCACGCTGTCGTTCATGGTGATCGCGAGAATGCCGATCAGGAGGATCAGGACGGGGCGGCGGGACATCGGCGGGCTCGCTGGCAGGAGGACGACGGGCGCGCCGGACGGCGCGCCTCCGCGACCCTCCTAACCCATATTCGCGCCGCCGTGACCGCCGTCCGTGGCGTCGGCAGCCATGCGCGGACGCCATGACGTTGTGACCGGCGACATTGACAGCCCGGACCAAGCCGGCCCATTCGACGGGCAGGCTAGGAACTGGCGGACCGGGGGCATGTAGTGCTCGAAGCGGACGAGAGGGGAACGACGGCGGTGATGCTGCGGCGCGGAGGCGTGCCGCTGTTCGCCGCCACGCTCTTCCTGAGCGCCCTGCTGCTGTTCGCGTTGCAGCCGATGTTCACCCGCATGGTGCTGCCGATCTGGGGCGGCTCGCCGGCGGTCTGGAGCACCGCCCTGCTGTTCTTCCAGGCCGTGCTCCTGGCCGGCTATCTCTACGTGCATCTGCTGCACCGCCTGCCGCTGACGGCGCAGGGCTGCATCCACCTGCTGCTGCTCGCGGGCGCGCTGCTGGTTCTGCCCGTCGGCGTCGCGACGCAGCCATCCGCATCGCTGCCGCCCGCCCTGGCGCTGCTGCTCGTGCTGGCGACGTCGATCGGCGCCCCGTTTTTCGCCGTGTCGACGACCGCGCCGCTGCTGATGCACTGGTTCTCGCGAACGGGCCACGAACATGCGGCGGATCCCTACTTCCTGTACGGCGCCAGCAATCTGGGCTCGCTGCTCGCGCTGCTGAGCTATCCCGTGCTGGTCGAGCCCGCGTTCGGGCTCGCGCGGCAGGGCCTGCTGTGGTCGCTCCTCTACCTGTTGCTCGCGGCCGGAATCGTTTGCTGCCTGCTGCTCGCGCTCCTCGCCCTCGGGCGGGCGCCGGCGCCCGCGAAGGAGACGGCGGCGCCGGCCGCCGCACCGCCCGGGCCGCGCCGGATCGCGCGCTGGCTCGCGCTCGCCTTCGTGCCTTCCGGCCTGCTGCTGGCGGTCACCCGGCATCTCAGTACCGACGTGGCGGCCGCGCCCTTCCTCTGGGTGGCGCCGCTGGTCCTGTTCCTGCTCAGCTTCGTGCTGGTATTCGCCCGGCGGCCGCCCCTGCCGCACCGGGCGATGGCGACGGCGCAGGCCGTCGCGCTGGCGGCCCTGCTGCTTGCCGCCAGCGGTCACCTGTTGCGCGATGCCGGTCTGCATCTTCTGGCCTTCTTCACCGTCGTCATGGTCTGTCATGGCGAACTGGCGCGAAGCCGTCCCGATGCCCGCCACCTTACCGGTTTCTTCGTCTGGATCGCCGTGGGTGGGGCCCTGGGCGGCCTGTTCACCGCCCTGATCGCGCCCCTGCTGTTCACCGGCATATGGGAATATCCGCTGCTGCTGGTGCTGGCGTGCCTGCTGCGCCCGGTCCGGGACGACGGGCCGGACCGGCGGCCCGGACAGGGCTGGCGGGATGTCGTGCTGCCGCTCTGCCTGGCGGCGATCTATCTCTCGGCCCTGTTTCTCTGGGGCGGCTCGTTGCCGGCCTTCCTGGTCTCGGCGGGCCGGCTGCCGTGGGACCTGCTGGCGGCGGCGCTGCTGTTCGGTTTCCGCCACCGGCGCCTGCGCTTCGCGCTGGGCTTCGCGCTGCTGGCCTTCGCGCCGCCCCTCATCGAGGACGCGCGCGACCTTGTCGAACGCCAGCGCAGCTTTTTCGGCGTGCATACCGTCGAGCGGGACGCCGACGATGCGGTGCGTCTGCTCTATCACGGGACCACGATCCACGGCGCCCAGTATCGCGACCCGGTGCGCTGGCGCGAGCCGCAGACCTATTACACCCAGGACGGTCCGCTGGGGCAGGCGGTCACGGCGCTGCGGAAGGCGGCGCGGATCCGCACCGTCGGGGCGGTGGGCCTGGGCGCGGGCACGCTCGTCTGCCTGCTCGAGCCGTCGGTCGCGGTCAGCTTCTACGAGATCGATCCCGTGGTCGTCGCCCTGGCCACGGACCGGCGGCACTTCCGCTATCTCTCGGATTGCGGGCCGCAGGTGGCGTTCCGCCTGGGCGACGGCCGGCTGACGCTGGCGGCGGAAACCGGACCGGCCTTCGACCTTCTGGTCATCGACGCCTTCAGCTCGGACGCCATCCCGGTGCACCTGATCACGCGCGAGGCCGTCGCGCTCTACCGCCGCCGGCTGGCGGCCGGCGGGGTGATGCTGTTCCACATTTCCAACAAGCATGTGGGCCTTGAGCCGGTGCTGGCGGCCCTGGCGGCGGATGCCGGCCTCGCGGGACTGGCGCAGTCGCATCGTCCGCCTGCCGATCCCGATCGCCCCTACGCCTTCGCCTCGCACTGGGTGGCGCTGGCGGAACGGGAGGAAGATCTCGCCGCCCTGGTTGCCGGCGGCGCCTGGCGGGCGCTTCAGGGCAGGGACGGGGTCGGGGTCTGGAGCGACGACTACGCGGATATCGTGGGGGTGCTGGAGTGGGGACGGCGCGAGGCCGCCGCGGACTAGAGCGTTTCCTGGTTGGTTGGAACCATCTGCGTTGCGCCCTGGTAGTCCGAACGGGAGGCGCGGCGCGCAGCGCGTACCGGGAGTACGGGCAAGCGACGCAACGATGCGGGCGGGCTGCCAGGGCGCAACCCCCGGGACCAAGCCGCATTGCGGCTTGGTCCCAACGGTCGTGGGATCTCCCGGGCGGCGAACCGCTGCGCACTTCGCATGGAGCTCCTGGGGCCGGGGCCTTTTGAGCCATGGCGTCGTCGCGCGGCTCGCGAGTAGTCCCACTATGCGCTTCGCCACGCTCCTAGCCCTGGCTCAAAATGCCCGCGGCGCAGACGATTCCAACCAACCAGGAAACGCTCTAGGCCGGCATGGCGCCATGGCCCGACGGGCGGGTAGGCTTCCGTGCGCTCCCGAGAGGAGACCGGACAAACGGAGGTTTAGCCGTGGCCCATCTGCCCTCCCTTGCCGACGACTGTTCGCTGATCGATGTCTACCGGCGCTTTCCCGCGATCGCCGATGCCGCGCTGGCGCTGAACGAGGCGGTTATGCGCCATCCCGCGCCGTTCTCGCCGGCCGAGCGCGAGGCGATCGCGGCCTACGTCTCGACGCTCAACCGCTGTGCATACTGCCGGGGCATCCATGCGCACGCCGCCGCCGGCCTGGGCATGGCGGACGAAACGGTGACCGGCCTTTGCGAACGCCCCGAGGCGCCGGCCGATTCCCGGTTGCGTCCGGTACTTGCCTATGTCGCCCGGCTGACGGCGGAGCCCGCCGCGGTCGGCAGGGACGACGTGCAGGCGATCCTGGAGGCGGGCTGGACGAGGAGGCGGTTTCCTACGCGGCCTTCGTCGCCGCCCTCTATGCCTTCATGAACCGTATCGTCGAAGGCCACGGCATCGTCGCGCCGGCGGATTCCGGTGCGGCCAACGGCCGGCGCCTGGCCGACATCGGCTATGCCGGCCTCGCGGGCATGCTGACCGGCGGGTCCGGCTGAAGCGGGGAAATCAGACCTCGACGACGCGCATGTTGTTGGTCGAGCCTTCGACCCCGAAGGGCACGCCGGCGACGATCACGATGCGGTCGCCGCGCACGGCGTAGCCCTCGCGGACGGCGTGCTCGGCGGCCTGGCTCACCATCTCGCGGAAGGTCTCGATCGCGGACGAGCGGATGCTCTGGGTGCCCCACAGCAGCACGTTCCGGCGAACCACCCGCTCGTCGGGGGTGACGGCCAGGATCGGCACGGCGGGCCGCTTGCGGGCGATGCGCGAGGCGGTGGCGCCGGAGGAGGTGAAGGCGACGATCAGCTTGGCCCCGATCATGTCGGCGGTGTCGGCGGCGGCCGCCGAGACCGCGTGCTGGATGGTCGGTTCGACCGTCGGTTCCAGCGCGGTGATGATCGCCCGGTAATCCTTGTGGTTCTCGGTCCTGCGGATGATCCGGTCCATGATCGTGACCGCCTCGACCGGATACTGGCCGGCCGCGGTCTCTCCCGACAGCATCACCGCATCGGCGCCATCGTAGATCGCCGTGGCGATGTCGGAGGCCTCCGCCCGGGTCGGCGTCGGGGCCGACATCATGCTCTCGAGCATCTGCGTGGCGATGACCACGGGCTTGCCGGCCAGGCGGCAGGTGCGCACCAGTTCCTTCTGCCGCCCGGGCACGTCTTCGGGCGGAATTTCGACACCGAGATCGCCGCGGGCCACCATCACGGCGTCCGACATGCGGATGATGTCGTCGATTTCCTTCAGCGCGGTCGGCTTCTCGATCTTGGACAGCACGCCGGCGCGCTCGCGCACCAGGGCGCGGGCTTCCAGAATGTCGGCGGGTCGCTGCACGAAGGAGAGGGCGATCCAGTCGACCCCCAGTTCCATGCCGAACTCCAGGTCGTCCCGGTCCTTCTCGGTGAGCGGCGAGAGCGGCAATACGGAATCGGGCAGGTTGACGCCCTTGCGATCGCTCAGCACGCCGCCATAGATCACTTCCGCCTCGATGCGCTCCCGGGTGGCGGCGCGCACGACGAGACGGCGGCGGCCGTCGTCCAGCAGAATGTGATGGCCGGGCGCCACCGCTTCGAAGACGGCCTCGTGCGGCAGCGGTATCGCGTTCGCCGCGCCCTGGTCGGCGGTCAGCATGAAGCTCACCGTTTCGCCGACCTCCAGCATCGTCTCGCCGCCCCGCAGGGTGCCGATGCGGATCTTCGGGCCCTGCAGGTCCTGCAAGACGCTGACCGGCCTGCCGAGTTCGCGTTCCAGGGTGCGGATATCGCGCATGCGCTCGGCATGTTCCTCCCGCGTGCCGTGCGAGAAGTTCAGGCGAAAGACGTCGACTCCGGCATCGAGCAACGCGCGGATGCGGTCGATTCCGGCGCTTGCCGGTCCCATCGTGGCGACGATCTTGGCCCGCCGGTTGCTTGCCATCGGTATTCCCCCGCTTGATCGGCCGACCGGTCGGGAACCGGGGCCGCGTTCAATCCAGCATCGCCAGCGCGGTGGAAAAGAAATCCTCGTCCCCGAAGTTGCCGGACTTCAGGGCCAGCGCCATCGCCTGACCGTCGACGCTGGCATACGTCCAAGGCACGCCCGGCGCAATCTCCGCGCCGATCTCGAGCCGCCGCACGCCCAGCGCCTGCATCACCGCGCCGCTGGTTTCGCCACCGGCCACGACGATCCGGCGACGGCCGGTCTCGAACGCGGTCCGTGCCAGGTCCGCCATCGCCGTCTCCACGACCGCGCCCGCCTCCGCCGTCCCCAGCGCGGCCTGGGCCCGGGCGACATCCTCCGGCTCCGCCGTCGCGTACAGCATCGCGTCCTCGCCGACCGGCCGCTCGCGCAGCCAGTCACGGGCCTCCGCGAGCGCCTCGCCGTCGCGGGCCAGTTCAAGCGGGTCGAGCCGCAGGCTTGCGGTGCGCCCGGCATAACGGGCGACCTGCTTTCGGGTCATCGCCGAACAACTGCCGCTCAGCACCAGCCGGCCTTCGCCGAGCGGCGGCGGTTGCGGCGCGGAGTCGGTCCGGGGCAGCAGGCCGGAAGCGCGATAGAAGGCCGGCAGCAGGCGGGCCAGCGCGCTGCCGCCGGTCAGCAGCGCCATCTCCTGGCAGGCTTCGGCCAGGACCTCCAGGTCGCCATCGTCCACGGCGTCGACGACGACATGGGCGATCTCCCGCTCTGCCAGACGGGCGAGGTCGCGCCTGACGGCTTCCGCGCCGGCGGCCAGGTCCGGGCGGGCCAGCAGGCCGACGGCCCGGCGCACCTGCGGCGCGAGCAGGCGGACCAGGCTCGAATCCCGCATCGGCGTCAGCGGATGATCCTTCATCGGACTTTCGTCCAGCGGCTGCTCGCCCACGAAGAGATGGCCCATGAACACCCGGCGACCGTTCTCGGGGAAGGCCGGACAGTAGATCGTCTGCCGGCTTTCGAGCGCCGTCATCAGGGCTTCGGCTACGGGTCCGATGTTGCCTTCCGGCGTCGAATCGAAGGTCGAACAGTATTTCCAAAAGAAGTGCCGGGCGCCCTGCCGGCGCAACCAGTCGAGGGCGGCCGTGGCCTGGGCGGTGGCCTCCGCGACCGGCGCGGTGCGAATCTTCAGGGCGACCACCTCGAAGGGATGATCGGCCACCTCGTCGTCTGCCGGCAGTCCCAGGCGAAGCGACACCGGCGCGCCCGAACGGGCAAGCAGTCCGGCAATGTCGGTGGCTCCGGTGAAATCGTCGGCGACGGTTCCCAGCAGCACGGTCATGCGATGTCTCCCGGATCGGGCGGCGTCAGGCGCCGGGCAGATCGACCTCGCCGACGAGGTCGACCAGGGCCGCGGTGACGGCCTTCGTGCCCATGTCGCCGCCGAATTCCATCGGCCTGAGGCGGTTTTCCTCGAAGCCGCGCTGTACCGCGGCCTCGATCAGGCCCGCCGCGGTGCCGCCCGCGGCAAGATCCGCGCGTTCGCCCAGATAGTCCAGCATCATCGCGCCGCTGAGCACCGCGGCCAGCGGGTTGGCCTTGTCCTGGCCCATGATGTCCGGCGCGGTGCCGTGCGCGGGCTGGAACAGGCCGTGCGCGTCGCCGATCTCGGCGCAGGCCGCCATGCCCATGCCGCCCACCAGGCCGCCGGCGAGGTCGGAGAGGATGTCGCCGAACATGTTCTCGGTGACCAGGACGTCGAATTCCCAGGGTTTGCGGATCAGGTCCAGCGCCTGGGCGTCGACATAGGCGTGATCGGCGTCGATATCGGGAAAGGCGCCGGCCCGCTCGTCGAAGATCTTGCGGAAGAAGGCGTAGGAGCGAAAGACGTTGGCCTTGTCGACGCAGGTGACCCGGCCCCGTCCGCCGCGATCGCGGCGCTTGCGGGCCAGGCGAAAGGCGAAATCGTGCAGTTTTTCGCAAACCGGGCGGGTGATGCGCAGGATGTCACGGGCCTCGCGGTCCTCGATGATCTCGCCGCCGCCATGCGCGGCCGCGGAAAAGAACAGGCCCTCGGTCGATTCCCGCAACACGATCAGATCGATGCCGGCGGCGCGGGGATCCGCGAGACGCTGCGGCGCGTTCGGATAGGCCTTCACCGGGCGGATCCCGGCATACAGGCCGAACCGGTCGCGCAGGCGCAGGTGCGGCGCGATCTCGGTGCCGTCGGCATGGCGGATCGCCGGCAGGCCGATGGCCCCCAGCAGGATCGCGTCGGCCTCGCCGGCGGCTTCCTCCGCACCCGGCTCGAGGTCCCGGCCGGTCTCGGCAAAATACCGGGCGCCGCCCTGCAGGTCGCGACAGCGGAGGGTGAATCCCTTCACCCGCCGTTGCGCGGCGTCGATCACCTGCAGGGCGGCATCGGTCACATCGACGCCTATTCCGTCTCCGCGGAGGACGGCGATGTGGAATTCGGTGTTTCGCGTGCTGGTCACGGTGCTGTCGGGTTCCGCTCGCTGCTCACAGATGGGACAGGCGGGCGCGTTCGAGCTGCGCCAGCAGTTCGCTCGAGGCCCGGTCGCGATGGGCGCGGAACAGTTCGTGCGTGGCGACGGTGTCGCCACGGGCAATGGCCTGCAGGATCTGCCGGTGCTCGCGGGTGGAGCGGTGCGGCGTTTCTCTGAGCCGCAGCGTGATCAGCCGCACCCGGTGGACCTGGTCGAACAGGGTGGAAACGAAACCGGCGAGCCTGCGATTGGGCGACAGGGCCAGGAGCTGGCGATGAAAGCGGTCGTCCGCGGCGGCCCAGGTGTCCAGGTCCATCGTCTCGATCGCCCGCTCCATTTCCGCGGTGCTCTCGTGGAGCGGCGCCAGCATTGCCGCGTCGGGGCGCAGCGCCGCCACCGAGCGGGCGGCTTCGGGCTCGAGGACCTGAAGGATCTGGTAGATCTCGCGCATGTCGTCGAGCGACACCGGCAGCACCTGCACGCCCCGTCGCGGCACCAGGCGGACCAGACCTTCGTTCTGCAACCGGACCAGCGCTTCGCGAACCGGCGTGCGGCTCATCCCCAGGCGCATCGCGATCTCGGGCTCGCTCTCCGACTGCCCCGGCCGCATGCGGTTGTGCAGGATCTGCTGCTTCAGCAGATCGTAGGCGTTCTCGGTGCGGTTCTTGCGGCGGGCGGGTTCCATGCCGGCTCCGGATCGGAATCAATGCATACTTTAATGTACGCATTGTTTCACGGCAATGTGAAAGCGCCGCCTGGGGCGTGAATTTCGCTCAAGCCGCGTAGACGCGAACCGGGGTGGCGACGTTGTGCAGCCGGTGGGCGCCCAGCGGACGACCCGGGGAGGGTAGGGATTCCGCCAGGCTGTCGGCCAGCAGGACAGGGGCGTCGAGACGCTTGCCGAGATCGCTGAGGCGGGCGGCAATGTTCGCCGCGGTGCCGACCACGGTGAAATCGAGACGGTCGGACGCGCCGACATTGCCGTAGGTGACGTTGCCGAAGCTGGCGCCGACGGCACAATCGAGACTTTCCTCGTGGCCCGGCACGCGCAGTCCGGCCACGGCGTCGACGATGCCGGCGGCGGCCTCCGCGGCGCGGGCTCGGGCGCGGGCCTCGTCGGCTTCGGCGGGAAAGATCGCCAGTACCGCGTCGCCGATGAATTTCAGAACCTCGCCCTCGTTGCGCCGGATCTCCGCGACCACGGTTTCGAAGAACCGGTTCAGCATGGCCAGGTAGTCGGCGCGCGGCAGGCTTTCGGCCCAGCGGCTAGAGCCCCGCAGATCGCAGAACAGCACGGCGGCGTCGATGTCCTCGCCGTCGCCGCGGCGAATCTCGCCGCCGAGCACGCGGGCGCCGCTGCGGGACCCGAGATAGGTCTCCAGCAGGACCGAGGCCGCCGCGACCTGGGTGTGGGTCTGATAGAACCGGCTGATCACCGGGGAACACTCGAAGACGAGCCCCAGATTGGCGGTCGTAAACCCGCCGGGATGGTCGGAGGCCAGGGTCAGGGCGTTGATCTGGCCATTCGAGAACGGCAGCGGCATGGCGACATAGTCGGTGCCGCCGCGCGCCTTCAGGTCGTCCATGATCGGGAAGGAGAACTCGCGGCTGCGGTCGTTCAGGCGCTGGCGCACCCCGCCCAGCCCTTCCGAGACATGCCGCAACGGCGAGTTGACATAGGCGGGCAGGGTCAGGCTGTCGTAGGAATTGTCGCGCAGCTCGACGGTGTCGTCGTCTCTCGACCAGATATGCGAGACGCCGGCGATCTGAGGATGCAGCGACCAGATCAGCACGTTCATGCGGGCGACCGCGACGCCGCTGGCGACGAGTTCGCGCCCGAGTTCGCGGGTCAGGGCGACGGGATCGTCGCACTGCCAGGCCTCGCGCATCAGCCAGTCGACCAGCCGACCACCGACATGTCCGTCGTCCGCCACCTGCAGCAGGCCCTCTGCGCCCTCGACCCGGTCCAGCGTGCCGGGCATGAAGGACACCATCCCCTCGATCGGCTTCGCCTCGGGCGTGAGGGCGCGCTCGTAGCTCCAGGCCGCGTCCGGCAGGATCTCGTTGCCGACCGCGAGGTCGCGGTACCGGGCGGTGCCCTTGAAGGGGCAGAAGGTGCGGCGATCGGAAAAGTCCGGCGCCAGGCCGTCGACATCCTCGAGCGGCAGGTACAGCGTGGTCGGAAGCCGCGTCTCGTACATCAGCAGGGCGCGGGAGCTGGCGGCGATCCGCCTGCCACCGCGCCACAGGGCGACGGGCCCTGGCGCCGGGGTCACGCGAAGTCGATAGGCGCTGGGAGGAGACGGGGTCACTGGCGTGCATGTAGGCACGGGCGGGCCGAAAGGAAAGGGCGGGGCGCGGGCCCCGCTCTCGTGCGGGTTCAGTTCAGCACGATATGACGGAAAAGCCGGTCCGGGCGGCCGGACAGAAGATCCTGCACGGCCGGCGCGGCGGCCGTTTCGCCTGCTGCCGTCGGCGCCCCGGTTTCCCCGCGATCGAGCAGATCTGCCGCTTCGGCCGGCCAGCGTTCGCGTGCCGCCGCGATCAGCAGGTCGAGGGGCGCCAGCGTGGCCTGCATGCGCCGGGACCGGGCCAGTTGGCGGGCTTCGCCGAGATCCTCGAGGCACGATTGCGCGTCGCCTTCCGCGGCCAGCCAGGCGATGCAGGCGCGCAGCAACAGGGCCCGGGCCCGGTTGCCCCCTTCGCCGTGGCGCGTTGCCAGCGCGATCGCCCGGTCCGCCCGGATGCGCGCGGCTTCGCTCTCGCCCCGGACCAGCGCCACAAGCGCCTCGGCGGTGGCGTAGTGTCCCGCGGCATAGATCCCGGAAATCCCCGGCTCGCCGAAGGCGCGGTCTTCCTCGAGTACGGTTGCGGCGCGGTCGGGACGACCTTCGTAGAGCGCCGCGCTGGCGAGCCAGGCGCTGGCCACGCCGCGCAGGTTGAAGATGCCGGAGGACCGGCACCAGCCGTGCGCACGCTCGCAGAGCTCGAGCGCCAGCGCGTGCCGGCCGAGCCGCCGCTGCATCTGGGCATAGGCCAGCATGACGCCCACGGAGCCGAAGTCGCGGGCATCGAGGTCGGGCGACATGCCGGCATCGGCAAAGATCCGCTCGGCCAGGAAGTATTCCCCCACCTCCAGGCAGGCCCGCGCGGCGAACGAGGCGGCGACGGCGTGCAGGCCGCCGAACGTGCCCTCGAGGGCGAGCTGGCGCAGCCGAAGCATCCAGAACGGCGCCGACATCGCACACAGGTCGTAGGCGCCGAGGTCGACGACCGGAGGCAGGAACCGGGCGAGCCCGAGGCCCCATGTCGCCGGTTGTCCAAGCGCCTCGCCCGCGCGCATCACCGCCAGGGCGTCGGTCATGGCGGCACGATGCTGTCCGGCTTTCCACAGGCCGACGGCCCGCGCCATGCGGACGCGGGCCTGGGCCGCGGGGTCGTCCAGCGACAGGGCGGCCTGCCAGGCCTCGCCGAGCAGGCCGCGGGATTCCTCGCGACGGCCGAGATTGACCAGTGCGGTCAGCGCCGGGTGGGTGATTTCGACAATTGCCCGGTTTCGTGCCGGTCCCTCTTCGATCTCGCCGATACAGTCCTGCGCCAGCCTGACCAGTTCGCCGGCATTGCCGTAGGCGCCGCGCAGGCCTGCTTGGGTGGCGGCGGCGGAGAAATGCCGGCAGGCCGCCTCGAAGCGGTCGCCCAGGCGGGCGTGATGCGCGATCACGACCTGTTCGGCTGTCCGACCGTCCGCCAGCTCCTCAAGCAGGCAATCATGGATTCGCGCATGCAGGCGCCGGCGCGCCGCGCGCGGGGTGCGGTTGTGGACCAGGCGCTGAATGGTGGAATGCCCGAGCGCGAAGGAAAGCCCGTCGGGACCGAGCCGCCGCTCCATCAGGCCGGCCGTGACGAGTTCGTCGAAGGCCGCAAGGAAGGCCGGCCGATCGAGGCCGCCGAGCTGCGAGAGCACGCCGGTGCGACCCTGCATGCCCAGCAACGCGGCCTGCTGCAGGACGCTGTAGGCGTTGGTGGAGAGATGGTCGAAACGCTCGCCCAGCAGGAATTCCAGAACCGGGTGCAGGTCTTCCGTGGTGCTGCCGCGCCGGTTGTCGAGCGCCGAGAGCTCCATGCCCGTGGCGAAGCGTTTCAGGTCGTCGACGAGACCCGGGGCCTCGGCAAGCTGCTGCACCACGATGGCCGGACTTTCCAGCGCGCTGAGCGTCGCGACGAGGTCGTCGTCGAAGGGGATCTCGCCGCTGAACTCGAAGGCCAGCCAGGACCGGATCGCCGCTTCCGACAGCGGCGCGAGTTCGAACGGCCGGACGGTGAGGGCGCCTTCGGGCAGTTCCGCGATCTCGCGCGTCGCCAGCAGCCCGCCGGTACCGCCATCGGCCACGAGGGCGCCGAGCGCCGACAGCGACGGCTCGTCGGCCCATTGCGCGTCGTCCAGGAACAGCAGGGCGTCGTCCTGTCCGATCAGGCGCCGGCAGGTCGCGACCAGCGCGGAGCGGACGACATCGCCACTGACCGGGGGGCCGGCCGGCGGCGTGTCGGGCTGCGGGGTGCCGATCGCGATGGCGACGATCTGCTCGACGATATTGTCCGGCAGGTCGGGCTGGTCGCGGTGCAGCCAGTCGGCGAAGGCGCGCGCGCCGGTCACTTCCGGCAGCCGCAGGCGGACAAGCTGGGCGAGCCAGTCGCCGAAGCACTGGAAGGGCGCGTGCCGGGCGTAGCGATTCGCGGTGGCCGCCAGGCACAGCTTTCCCTGCGACCGCAGCCGGTCGAGCACGGCCCGGCAGATCGCGGACTTGCCGCTGCCCGGCGGCCCCTCGATCACCGGGATCGCCGGACCGTCCGGGTTGCCCTGTTCGAGCAGTCCCTGCAGTCGCCTTGTCTCGGTCTCCCGCCCGAACAGGGGTCGGTTGGCCAGCCGGGATTCCTGTCTGCCGGTGGCGCGGAACCCCTCGATCAGGAACAGCGGCTGATCGTCGGCCAGCTTGCCGCGCTCCTTCGGGTCGATGGCCCGGCTGCGGAAGGCCGGCTGGCTGAATTCCGCGGTCAGGGTATCGCAGAGCACCGTGTTGGGCGCGGCCACGGATTCCATGTGGCTGGCCAGATGCGCCGGCATGCCGACGGCGTCGTAGACCGCGCCGGCATCGTTGACGATGTCGCGGAACAGGATGTGGCCGGTGGCGATGCCGACCCGGATCTCGATCGCATCGCCCGAAGGCGTGCGCAACGGGTCCTCGCCGCTGAAGCGCTGGATCATGTCCAGCGCCGCGGCGCAGGCCCGCAGGGGCGTGTCGCCATAGGCGTCCGGCGCGCCGAAGATGGCGAACAGGCCGTCGCCCTCGACCCGGGCGATGGTACCGCCGAAGGCCCGGACGCTGCGCCGCATGCGGGCGACGGCGCGGTCGAGCAGGTCGGCGGCGTCCTCGGGATCGGCATCGGCGACGATGCGGGTCGAACCGACAACGTCGGCGAACAGCACGCTGGCCAGCCGGCGTTCGGAACCCGGATGCCCGCGCGCGGGTCGGTCGGTCACGTTCCGATCGGGTCAGCCTTGCCTTTCATCGCCCCGCTCTGTTCGCTCGGCCACCGCGCTACCGTCGCCGCACCCGGACGTTGAGCGCGATCGGCTGGTTGGAGATCGCATTGGCCGCGACCGGTCCCGCTTCCGGGCCGGCTGCCGGAATCAGATCGTACCCCGACAGCAAATCCTGCAAAAGTTGTACGAGGAAGCGCACGGCGAAGCGGTCGCCCGAGCAGAGATGGGCGCCCGAGCCGAACACCATCTCGCCGTCGCAGGCCGGGTCGCGGTCGATCGAGAACAGATCCGCGTCGGCACCGAAGCGGGCGGGATCGCGCAGCGCGGCGAAGGCAAGCAGGGTGATGCGGGCATCTGCGGGGATGGCGGTTCCCGCCAGCGTTGTTGCCGCCGTGCTGTCTCGCTCGAACACGGGCAGTACCGGATCCAGGCGCAGCGCCTCGAGCACAAGGGCCTCCAGTTGCGCCGGATCCGCGGGGTCGCCGTCCGGCCCCCGGCGGGCGACGGCGGCGGCGCGGGGATCGCTCATCACCCGGTGGATGACCGCGGCGGAGGCCTTCTCCAGCGTGCCGCAGGCGGCAACGGCAAGCCCCTGGAAGACGGCTTCGTTGCCCGCATCGCCGACCAGCCAGCCGCGGAAGGTCTCTGCCGCCTCCAGGGCGCGTCCGCGGATGGTCTCGCTTTCGGAGAAACCGATCACGTAGATGCCCATGCGCCGGACCGCCGATGCCAGGTTCGCCGCCTTGATTGCGTGCCGGTCTTCGGGATCGTCGCGATCAAGGTCGAAAAAGCGGTTCCAGCCGCCGCCGTAATTGTGCCGGAATCGCCCGGACGCGGTGTCGCCCAGGGCGTCGCCGATGGCGATGTCGCTCAGCGTGTCGGGGACCGCGATCCCGAAAAAGCCTTCCGCGAGATCGACCAGCCGCGGCCAGACCACCCGGGCAAGGAGGTCGACGCTGCGGTCGGTCGGCAGCGCCGGCAACAGGCCGCCATCGGGACCGTCGCCGCCATAGAGCAGGGTCTCGATGGTCCGGCGCTGGCGGGCGTGGGCCCGGTTCGCCGGCATGCCGAGGGCGAAGTCCTTGCCACCGGTGAGCGCGCGGATGCGGCCGCGATAGTGGGCGCTGGCGTAGAGGTCGGGGCTGTTGAGCACCGCCACGCAATTGTCCCAGTCGGCAACCACGAAACCGGCCGGGGAGGGGGCCACCCGCCGACCCGGACGGATCAGCGGCACCAGGGGCCGAAGCCGGTCGACCGGATCGACGAGATCGCTGGCGCTGGTGCTGGCGATATCGTTCGCGCGGGTTGCGACCTCGGGCAGGGGGCGGGCCCGGGGATCGGCGGCGAGCCGCGCGATGAAGGCGCGGCCGGGAACGAGAAAATAGCCGCCGCCACGCAGGTGCGAGGCGATCTCGATCGCGACCGGCGCACCCCCGCCGGGAGGATGAAACTCGGTCGTTTCGCCGTCGGTCGCGGCCAGCGGGTCGCGGGCGGCCGAAGGCTGGCCGTTGAAGTCGCCCTTGTTGAGCCATTCGCGCTGGACGAATTCGAACTGCCGTTCGAGATCCTGGACCAGGGCGATGAAGTGCAACCCCGGTGGCGAACCGGGCGCGGTGTCGTCGGCCCGGATGCCGCGGCGGAGCATCGCGTGTCCACCCACCGGCAGGCCGCCGGGTCCCGTCGCGATGTCGACCCCCTGGTGCGGCAGGCCGACTTCGGGATTGCGGTCTCGTCGCGGGTTGGCACGGCGCACGTGCGAGCCCAGGGGATGCACGGCGCCGGCGGGATCGTCGGCAAAGTCGAAGCCGTTGTAGCGGGCGGGATCGCCCCGCGCGGGGCCGTCCAGCGGCATGCCGTCGGCCCGCCTGCCGGTCAGCAGCGCCGCCGCCTCGGGCAGCCGGTACTGGGCGGCATGCGCCAGCGCATCGGCCGCCGCCGAGAAGGCCGAGGGCAGCAGTTCGATCTTGCGATAGGCCATCAGGCTGGCGCCGCCCGTCAGCAGGGCGGCCCAGGTTCTGTAAAGCCGTCCCGTTCGCGGGTCCGCTGCCTGCGCATCGGCAAGCACCTGGGCCCAGGGGTTCTGTCGCAGCAACGCGGGATCGGAGGCGCCGGGCTCGTCGAGCAGGAAGCGCCCCAGAAGCCCAGGGGCATCCGTGGTGACGGGTTGCGAGAGGCCGTCAATGAAGCCGAACGCGTTCACGGGCAGGCGGTGGCTGCCGGCGTAGCTTCGCCTGCCGGCCTCGCATGCCAGCAGGGTGCAGCCGAGACTGTCCCGGAACAGGTTTTCCGGATTGCCGGCGGCCCGGCGAAAGGCCCGGCCGAGGGCCGCCAGCGGATCGGCGTCGACCCGGGCGACGTGCACGCCGAGCAGCACGTGGACCTGTGCCGAGCCGTAGGGGGCCTGCCAGCGGTCGGGATGGTTGCGGCCGCTGTCGCGCAGCCGCTCGGCGCGCGCCGCCATGCCGTCGTTGAAGGCCTCCCCCAGGCAGCGCACGAGGGCGTCGGGCAGGCCGAGCCCGCGTAGGCCGGCCGCGGTGAAGGCCACCGTCGCCCGCGGCGTGCGCCGCCGGTCGCCGGCGCTGAAAAAGCCGCGCTGCAGCAGGCGGGCAAGCCCGCTTGCGAACTTGTCGGGATCGTCGAGCTGCAGGAAATACAGGCCGGCGCGCGGATAGTTCAGGCCCCGGGCCGTGTTCGGCTGAAAGGCCGAGATATCGAGCGGAGGCATCGCCATCACGAAACCTCCCCGACACGCTCGGACGGCGGCATTCGCCGGGGATGCTCCGGGCCGTCGACCGACAGGTCCGCCAGCCGGCGCAGATCGCGCATCGTGCGATGGCGCAGGGCGGCCGAGGGATAGAGCAGGTGGGTCTCGATCGTGTGCCTGCGGGCATAGTCCAGAAAGGCCGCCCGGTGGCGGTGACCGGGATAGCCTTCGCAATTGTCGTAGAGCTGGTCCATCTCCGGCCCCACGAGATCGAGCAGGTCCAGCAGGTACTGCACCGGGTCCCCGTTGAACGCCGCGGTCAGGTGCAGCCAGCTCCGGCGTTGTTCCCCGGCGCCGAGATCGAGAATGGTCCACTGCGCGAAGATCAGCGTGGTGACGTTGCGCAGCGGCGACGGTCCGCCGTTGCGCAGGCGCCGCATCGCCGCCGTCGTGATCAGCTCCACGCGGCCGCGGTAGCTCACCCCCTTCGCGCCAGGAACGAAGCCTTCGCGTATCGGCGTGAGCAATGAAAGATTCGAGACTTCCCCGATCTGCATCGGATGCATGCTGTGCCCCCTCGTGTCGCGCCTGCGTCCCCAAGAAATGCGGCAGGCAGCGCAAGCGTGCATCATAGAATTCCCCGGAAATGTGAGAATTCCCATTTGTCGAAAATTGTACCGTTCGCCCGCGGATTTGCGCCTGGCCGGTGCAATGCTGCGCCGGATCTTTCGCGGGACTTGGTTTGGCGGAACGGGTGACGGGCTGTCCGGAGGGCCGATCAGCGGTCGGCAGGGTCCGCGCGGACATGCGCATAGTTCGCATTCGTGAACCAGGCCATGTAGTCGGCGTAGGTCGTGGGCGGATATCGCGGCGGATTGCCGGGGCCCTGGCAGGTCGGCAGGCAGACCATCGGGTAATCGATCGTGCAGTCGAAGAAGAACGGGATCGCATAGCGTTCGCGACCGGACACGTTCAGCACCCGGTGCGGCGTCGACAGAAACCGTCCGTTGGTCCAGCGGTTGGCCATGTCGCCGGTATTGACGATGAAGGCATCGCTTCGGCCCGGCGCATCGAGCCATCGACCAGACGGCAGGCGGATCGACAGCCCGGGAACATCGCTTGTCGCCAGCAGGGTCATGAACGAGGAATCGGTGTGCGGCGCCAGGCTGTACTCGTCCTCCTCGAAGTCCGCCGGGCTGTCGTAGCGCGTCAGCCGCAGGGTGAACTGCGGATCGCGGAAGGCCTCGTCGAAATGCTCCGCCGGCAGGTCCAGCGCGCGGGCATAGACCGGGAGCAGCGACAGGGCCAGCGCCTCCAGCCGCTCGGCATAGTCCAGCAGGGTCTCGCGAAAGCCGGGCAGGCCGTCCGGCCAGAGGTTGAGGGGCCGGAAGCGCCTGCCCGCCAGGACATCGGGATGGTCGGGGGCAAGCTGGCGCTTCATGAAGAAGGCTTCGTTGCGGTTCGGCCGGTCGCCGTCATAGATCGCGGAAGCGCGGCTGACACTGCCGCGATGGGGCATGTAGCCGACATTGTCGGCGCCGGCGCGGATCGCCATCTTCTGGTCCAGCGGAAGCGCATGGAAGCGCCGGGCCTCGTCGAACACGCCGTCGATCACCGATCGCGGGATGCCGTGACCGACGAGATAGTAGAAGCCCACCTCCTCCTCCGCCTGGCGCAGGACTTCCGCGGCCGCCTCCAGGGCGCCGGTCCGGCCGGCACGCAGGCCGGCGAGATCGAGAACCGGGATGATGTCCATGTCGCCTCCGCCGCGTCCCATGCTTGGCCGGATCGCGCCGGCTGACAGGCGGGAACGGGGTGGTGCCGCTGCGCCGGCGGGGGCCGGTCTCAGTCCTCGGCGGTACTCAGAAGTTCGAGCAGGTTGTCGTCGGGATCGCGGAAATAGACCGACTTGGCGGGGCTGCCGTCGGTCGCGAAGCGGGGCACGGGTCCCTCGATCACGCGGACGCCGCGATCCCGCAGATGCGCTTCGGCGGTCGCGATCGGGCCGGACCAGCGCAGGCAGAGATCGACCGCGCCCGGCGTGGGACGGTCGGCGACGATGTAGGCGGGATTGTCGGCCGCCTGCAGGTTGATCGTCGCGCCGCCGATCCGCAGCACCAGTACCGGGATGCGGCCGTCGCGCCAGGCCGCCTCGTAGGGGGTCTCGGCGTCGAGCACCCGGCGATAGAAATCCGCCGAGACCTCGATGTCGCGCACGGTCATGGCGATATGGTCGATGCCCGCCACGGGATGGGCCATCACCGCCTCCTTTCGTCCCTGTCTCATGCCCGGTGGCCGGAACGTCGGAACCGGCCGGAACGCGGTTTTGCAACCGCGTGACGATCGCGGGATAGTGACAGGGCGGAAGGCCGCTGTCTTGGGGGAGGACGAGGCGATGGGACTGAAGCTCGGGCTGATGCTGGGCTACTGGGGCGCGCAACCGCCCGCCGACCTGATCGGGCTGGCGAAGCGCGCCGAGGCGCTGGGCTACTGGGGCGTGTTTTCGGCCGAAGCCTACGGTTCGGATGCCCTGACGCCGCTCGCCTGGATCGGCGCCCATACCGAACGCATCCGTCTGGGCACCGCCATCGTGCAGCTCTCGGCGCGAACCCCGGCGGCAACCGCGATGCATGCGCTGACGCTCGACCACCTTTCCAACGGGCGGCTGATCCTTGGCCTCGGGGTTTCCGGACCGCAGGTGGTGGAAGGCTGGTACGGCCAGCCCTTTGCCCGGCCACTGGCGCGAACGCGCGAATATATCGACATCGTCCGGCAGGTACTGGCGCGCGAGGAACCCGTGCGCAATGCCGGTCCGCACTATCCCGTTCCCTATCCCGCCGACGCGCCGGGATCCTGGGGACTGGGCAAGCCGCTGAAGCCGATCACCCATCCGTTGCGGGCGGACATCCCGATCTTTCTCGGTGCCGAGGGCCCGAAGAACGTGGCCATGGCGACCGAGATCTGCGACGGCTGGTATCCGCTCTACTATTCGCCCTGGCGGGAGGAGGTCTATGCCGACCAGATCGCCGGCCGGCGCGAGGGGTTCGAGATCCTCTATCCCATGCGCCTGCGGATCACCGACGATGTCGAGGGCGCGCGCCTGGCGGTGAAGCGCGACCTGGCGCTCTATGTCGGCGGCATGGGCGCGCGCGACCGTAATTTCCACAACGAACTGATCGTTCGCATGGGATTTCCCGACGCGGCGCGGACGATCCAGGACCTGTATCTCGACGGCAAGGTCGAGGAGGCGGTGGCGGCGGTACCGGACGGCCTGGTCGACGAGATCGCGCTGGTCGGACCGGAAGACCATCTACGCCAGCGCCTCGCGGCGTGGGAGGACAGCGCGGTGACCGGCCTGATGGTGACCGCCCGGAACGAAGACGAACTGGGCCGGATCGCCGACCTGGTGCTGGGGCGCTGAGGGCCGGGTCGTGGGCGTCGATATCCGCTGCTACTGGGACATCGGCAGCACCAACAGCTATTTCGCGCTGCACCTGATCCGGCCGCTGGCGGCCCGGTACCGGGCCCGTCTGCGCTATCGACCGTTCAACCTGGGCTACGTCTTTCGCCGGCACAATTATGTGCTGATGGACGAACCCGCCGCCAAGATCGCCAATCGCAAGCGCGATCTCGAGCGCTGGAACGCGCGCCACGGTCTCGCTTTCCGCTTTCCCGACCGCTTTCCGATCAAGACCAGCCGGGCGCTGCGGGCCAGCATCGCGGCCCGGTCCTTCGGTATCGAGGAGGCCTTCATCGAGGCGCTGTTCCGGCGCTACTGGGAAGAGAACGATGCCTCGATCGCCGACCAGCCGGCGCTCGATGCCATCGCGGCCGGACTGGGTGCGGATCCCGGGGCCTTCGCCGCGGCCTGCGACAGTCCCGAAACCCGGGCGGCGCTGGCGCAGTCGACGGACGAGGGCCTGGCGATCGGCGTGTTCGGCGCGCCGAGTTTCGTGATCGGCGAGGAACTGTACTGGGGCAAGGACCGCATGGACTTCATCGAGGCGCATCTGCGGGCGCTGTCGCCGGACGCTTCACCGGCGGAAAACGGAGGGAACCGGACATGATCGACATCAACGGCATGGCTCACGTCATCCTGACGGTGAGCGACTTCGAGGCGGCGCGCGACTTCTATACCGAGCTGCTGCCCGAATTCGGCATGGCCTGCGTCTTCGACGGCGACGAATTCTGCTACCACGTCGGTGCCCGCACGGCGATCGGCATCCAGCCCTGCGAGGAAGCCTATCGCGAGGAACGCTTCGTGCAGCGCCGGGTGGGCCTGCACCACCTCTGCCTGCGCGCCCGTTCGCGCGAGGACGTCGACCGCACGGCCGACAAGCTGCGGTCGATGAACGCCACGATCGTTCGCGGTCCGATGGAGGGAAGCTGGGCGCCGGGCTATTACTACGTGGTCTTCGAGGATCCCGACGGGATCCGCCTGGAGGTCAACTTCGTGCCGGGTCAGGGCCTGCTGAAGGAGGGCGAGAGCCTCGATCCGACGGAAGGCTACGGCAAGCCCCGCTGAGGCCGGCGGGCCGGAGCCGGCCTCAGCCGCAGCCGCAGCCGCCTTCGCCTTCCTCTTCTTCCTCGTCCTCGATGTCGGCGACCTCGTCGTTGCCGACGATGTCGAGCAGCGGATCCTCGGCCGTGCCGATTTCCTCTTCCAGCAGGATCTCCAGATCGTCGTCGTCTTCCGCGATCTGTTCCTCTTCCTCCGCCTCGATCACCTCGTCCTGTTCCTCGACGATGTTCTCGATCTGGTTGGCGGCGATCTCGATCGCGATGTCTTCCTCGATGGTGAATTCGGTGACCAGGGTCTCGACGTCCTGGGAATTGAAGGTGAACGGACCGCCGCCGGTGAAGACCGCCGAGATCGCCTCGAGGGTGGCCTCGACACTGCCGCCGATCAGACCCTCGATCACCAGGGAGGCCGCGTTGAAGTCAAGGCTGTCGGCGAAGATCTGCAACGCCTGCTTGACGCCGATGCCGGCCCCGGTGGCGCGCAGGAAGACGGCCTTGGCGGTGATCTTGCCCTCGATGGTATCGGCCTGGATGTCGACATTGCCGTCGGCGTCCAGGCTGTTGAAGCCCAGATCGACTTCGCCGCTGGCATTGTCGACGGAGAAATCGCCGGTCCGCAGGGTGCCGCCGACCGAGACATTGTTGGGATCGGTGATCGTGATCGGTCCGAGACGGCCGTTGGCGCCGACATCGCCGTCGAAGGCGACATTGCCGCCGCCCGAATTCACGTCGAGCGCGACGCCGGGCCCCTCGATCGTCGCATCGAACGCGACGGCGCCGCCGCCGCTGGTGATCGTGGTGGCGCCGTCCAGGGTCACGTTGCCGGCAAAGGCGATATCGCCACTGGCGCTGGTGTAGGCGCCCAGCAACGCGGCGGCACCGGCATAGAGCTGGCCGCCCGTGGTCTCGACATCTTCGAGCTCGATGCTCGAAGCGGTGATCGTCAGGCTGGCGAGCGGATCCAGCAGGCCGATGTCGCTGCCGACCTGCACCGCGCCGGCACCGGCGTTCAGGATGAGATCGTGATCCCCGTCGATGCGGCCCGAGACGGTCAGCGTGTTGTCGTTGCTGGCGATCGTGCTGTCCGCGCCCAGCACCAGGCTGCCGTTCAGCACCAGCGGTCCGATGGTGGTCGAGATATCGGTGCCGATCACGATGTCGGCGGCGCTGACGGTGAGCTGCGGGAAGATCGAGGCGCCGTTGATGAAGCTCACGGTGCCGCTCGTGCCGTTGGCCACGATCGTGACCTGTTCGGTATCGTTGGTCGTTTCCGCGGCCAGCGCGCCGTCGATGCTGACGCTGTTGGTCGTGGTGCTGCCCAGGACCAGCGCACCGAACTGGATGCTGTCGAAATCCTCGTTGTCGACGCCGCCGTCGCCGAACACGAGGTTGCCGGTCGGATCGACGAACGTGAACAACCCGCTCCCCGCGTCCAGCGTACCGTCGATGGTGAGGCCGTTCGAGGACACCGTCAGCGCATTGTTGCCGCTGGAAGCCGTGACGCCGGTGTTCACGGAGACCCCCCCGCTGCCGTCGCCGTCGGCGTCCGCGCTCAGGATCAGCGGGCCGTTCACCGTCAGATCGACGGTGATCGCGACATTGTTCTCGGCGTTGAACGCGCCGGCCGGCAGGGTGCTGGGGCTGCCCGCGAACAGGATGTCGGCGCCATCGGCGAGCGCGTTGATGGTGATCGCCCCGGCGATACCGGCGGTCTCGGCGGCGCCGATCCCGTCGATCGTCACCGTTCCGTTCGTTTCGCCCGCGGCGCTGCCGCCGATCAGCAGGTTGCCGGCGGTGAGGCGGGACAGTTCGGTATCACTGATCTCGAAAGTACCCGTCCGCCCGCCCAGGCCGATCGTGGCGCTCGAAGCATTGGCCCTGAGCGAGAGGTTGCCGGAGCCGGCGTTGATCGCGCCCGTGCTCTGCAGATCCAGATCGCCGGCCGCGATATTGATCGCGTTGCCGTTCGACGTCAGCGTCGCGCCGTCCTCGATCGTGAAAGCGTTCTCGCTTTCCTGATCGCCGCCGGCGGAAAGATTGATCTCGCCCTCGGCAGTGAAGCTGTCGTGGATCTTCAGCCCGTCGCCGGCCGATGCGGTGAAGATGCCGTCGGCCTGAATGCCGCCGGTCAGGGAAAGCAGGTCGATTTCGCCGCCGGCGCTGAGGGTCACGCCGTCGGCAAAGTCCAGCCCGTCGTTGCCGTCGGCGCTGTTGTTGGCGTCGCCGTCGAGAATGATGTCGCCGTCGGCAGCAATCGCCGCCAGGTCGGCCTCGATGGCCAGACCGTTGTTGGCGTTGATCTGGATGCCCTGGAAGCTCGACGCCGCGCCTTCCACGCTGACCGAACCAGCGGCCACGAGAACGACGTCGGCGAGTGCGGCACTGGAGACCGCGTCGACGCCGCTGATCGAGACCGGGGCACCGGCGAACTCGAAGAACAGGGTTCCGGTCGAGGCCGAAAGTCGCGAGAGCTCGGCATTGTCGAGGACGAATCCGCCGCCGCCGGCGCCGATCGACATCTGCGCGCTGTTGGTCGACGCGACGGAGATCAACGATCCGGAGAAGGTGCCAGCGAGGATCAGGTCCGCACCACCGAGAAGAGAGGGCGTCTCGACGGCATTGCTGACCAGGGCGGCGCCGCCGGCAATCGTCACGGTGCCCGCGCCGTCGGAATCGTCGTCGGCGCCCACGAGCAGCGTGCTGGTTGCGGCGATACTGTTCTGTATCGAGATGTCGTTGTCCGCAGTGAGCGAGAGATCGTCGCTGGCGGTGCTGCGCCCGTTCGGGGTCGCCAGCGACAGATCCGTTTGCGCATCCAGCGCACGTGGACCGCCCGAGAAGACGATGTGATCGGTGCCGCCCCCGGCCCCGTTGGCCGAGAGGCTCAGGTTGCCGGTGTCGGTGGTGACGTTGGCGGAAATCGAGATGCTGTCGCCGGCATTCACGTTCAGCGCGTCGAAGGTCGACGCCGTTCCGGAAAAGGTGATGTCGGCCTGGGAGGCGAAGGCGTTCAGGGTGACCGTGCCGGCATTGTCGGAGTTCGCCGCGGTGATGCCGTCGACGTTGATCGCCGCCGCGGTGGCGCCGCTGGTCGCGCCGAACACGGTGTTGGCAGCGGTGAAGCCCGCGAACTCGTCGCCGGAGATGCCGAAGTCGGTATTGGTGCCGATGCCGAAGGTCTGCGAGGTCGTCGAGGTCAGGAAGGTGAGCGTGCCGGTGCCGGCATTGATCACCGCCGGCGAGGACGTGTTGTAGTTCGAGCCGGTGATGGTGATGTTGGCGTTGCCCGAAGCCAGCGTGGCTGCGTTCAGGGTGAAGCCGCCGGTGCCGTTGGCGTCGATATCGCCGTTGATGCTGACGGTGCCGCCGGTTGTGACGTCGCCGCTGATCGTCACGCCGGTATTGGCCTCCAGGGTCAACGCGCCCGTCACGCTTGTCGTGCCGGTGACCGTGAGCGAGGCGTTCTGCGAGCGCACCGCCAGATTGGTGATGTTGGCGAGTTCGTTCGCGGTATCGAGGCCGGCCATCGTGATGGCGCCGGCGGGATCGTCGATGGTGCCGACGATCAGGGTACCGGCCGTGATCTTGGCGAGCTCCGCGGCGTCGATCGTCATGTTGAGCGCCGAGCCCAGGCCGATCGTCCCGGCATCCGAGACGCTGATGCTGAGCGTGCCGGTGCCGACATTGAAGGCGGTGCCGCCGGTGATGTTGAAATCGTTGGCGACGATCGAGACGTCGTTGTTGTTGGCGTTGATGCTGCCGCCGAAGTTCAGGAAGAAGTTGCCGCCGCCGGAGGCGTCGTCGTCCGCCTCGATGCTCAGGCTGCCGCCGAGGCTGAGATCGTCCTGGATGACAATGTCATCGGCGGAACTGAGCGCCACCGTGCCGGTTGTCACGAAGCCGCCCGTTGCGGTGAAGAGCGTGATGACGCCGACCGAATCCAGTGTCACTCCGCCAGCGATCGTCAGCCGGTCGGAGGTGTCGGGGCTGTCATCGTCGTCCGCGTCCAATGAAAGGAAGCCGATATCGGTGACGATGTCGGCGTTCACGGTGATGCCGTCATCCGCATTGACGCTCAACGCATCGAAGGTGCTGGCGCCGCTGAAGGTCACGCTGGCCGCGGTGTCGATGTTCACGGTACCGAGATTTTCCGCCTCGGCATCGCTGATCGCACCGACGGTGATGACGACGTTGTCGCTGCCATCGCCGAAATTCGTGGTCAGGGCCAGAATTCGCTCGAGTTCGGTTCCGCTCAGATTGATGCTGCTGCCGGCCGTGCCGAGATTGATGCCGGAATTGTCCGACGAACGGATTGCCACCGTGGCGCCGTGCAGGCGCGTGCCGCTGCTGCCGCCGAGCGCGATGTCGGCCGCGGCGATGTTCAGGGTCTGCCCGGAGGCGTCCACCAGCACGTTGTCCGGTACCGTGAAGATGCCGGTGCCGTTGTCGTCGCTGTCCGCATCGATGGCCAGCAGGCCGGACGTGTTGGTGAAGTTGCTGTTGACGGTGACGCCGGTGCCCGCGATCAGGTTGGTGATGCTGGAACCGGTGATGCCGCCGGATGCCGCCAGCGACAGGCTGCTGCCGGCGGTCAGGATGGTCACGCCGTTGAACGCGATGTTGTTGTTGGCATCGCCGCCAGCGTTGGCGTCCGCGGTCAGCGTGATGTCGCCGGCATTGGTGGTCAGGTTGACGTTGAAGGCGATCTGGTCCGCCGCGTTGACGGTGATGGCGTTGGTGAAGGTCGACGCGGTCGTGGCGAAGATGACGTCGGCTTCGGAGGAATAGGCATTCAGCGTGACGGCGCCGATGTTGGCGGTATTCGCCGCGCTGACGCCGGTCACGGTGATGGTGTCGTTGGTCTGTCCGCTGGTGGCGCCGACCACGAGGTTGCCGGCCATGATGTTGGCGATCTCGCTGGCGTCCAGCGCGAAGGTTCCGGCGGTGTTGGCGCCAAGCGCCACCGGGCGGTCCGTGGTCGAGGTCAGCAGGGTGACCGTTCCGGTACCGGCGTTCAGCGTGCCCGTGATGCCGGCGGTGTTGCCGGAAATGGTGATGTCGTTGTTCTGGCTGTTGATCGTCTCGCCGGTAATCAGCGCGAACGAGCCCAGGCCGTTGCCGTCGGTGTCGGCGAGGGCGACGAGGGGCCCGCCGAGGGTGAGGCTGTCGTTCACGTTGAGCAGCCCGATGGCCCGCAGTGTCAGGGCGCCGGCTGCCGTCATTTCGCCGTTCTGGGCCCGGATCGTCAGATTGCCACCCTGGGCATCCAGCGTGACGCCGGCCGCGAAGGTGATGCTGTCCGTGCCGTCGGGGGCGAAATTGTCGTCACCATCGAGTTCGATGAAAGACGTGTCGGCGGTCAGGTTGCCGTTGACCGCGATGCCGTCGTCGGCCTCGACGATGATCCTGTCGAACTGCGAGTTCCCGTTGAAGGTCACGCTTGTCGTCGTGTCGAAGCTGACATTGCCGAGATTCTCGCCGTCCGCGTCGGAGACCGAGTCGACGATGATCGCGGAGGGATTGGTCGCGTCCCCGAAGAAACTCGTGGAATTGCTGGCGCTGATGCGTGCCAGTTCGGTGTCCGACAGCACGAGGCCCGAACCGCTCGTGGTGCCGATGTTGATCCCGGCATTGTTGGAGTTCTGGATGACGATTGTGTTGGCACTCAGCCGGGTGCCGCTGCTGCCGCCCAGGTCGATGTCGGCGGCGATGATCTTGAGGTTCTGCCCGGTGGCGCTCACCTGCACGCCGTCGGGGATGGTGAGCGTGCCGGTGCCGTTCGAGTTGGTGTCGGATTCGATCAGCAACTGGCCCGACGCGTTGGCCAGGTTGTTGATGATCGTCACGCCCGAAGCCGCCTTCAGGTCGAGCGTGCCCGTCCCGGAAATGCCGCCCGAGGCATTGAGCGTGATCGTGTTGCCGGCGGTGATCGTCCGGTTGCCCGTGAACAGGACATCGTTGTTGCTGTCGCCGCCGGCATTCGCATCCGCGGTGAAGTCGATCGAGCCGCTGGTGGATGTCAGGTCCACGCCATTGAGATGAACCCTGTCCGCGGCCTTGAGCTCGATCCCGGGATTGACCACGGACGAAGTGGTCTGGAAGGTGACGTCCGCTTCCGAGCCCGTGGCGATCAGGGTGATGCCCGAGGAAATGCCGTCGCTGGTGGCGTCTGTGAGGCCGTCGACCAGGATACCCGCATTGACGTTTCCGCTGAGCGCACCGATCACCAGGTTGGCGGCGGAAATCTTGTCGATCTCCGAGTTTGTCAGGCTCAGGGTGCCGGCGGCGCCGCCCAGCCCGACCGTGTCGCTGGTCCGCGAAGTCAGGAAGGTCACGTCGCCGCTTCCGGCCGAAACCGCGCCGTCCAGGGTCACATCGTCGGCCTGGATGGTGATGTTCTTGTTGGTCGTGGTCAGACTGTCGGACGCGGTGGGTATGGTGAAATCGCCGAGGCCATCGGCATCGGCGTCCGCGCGGAAACTCATGGTGCCGGCGGTCGACGACAGGTTCACCGAGACCGAGACGTTGCCTTCGCCTTCGGCGACGATGCTCGGCGTGATGCTCGTGTCGGTGGACGAGAAGGTGACCGTGGCTTCCGGCGAATAGGCGTAGAGGACGAGACTGCCGCCGATCTGGTCGGTGGCCCCGGCGGTGACGCCCTGGACGTCGATCCCGGCATTGGTGTTGCCCGACGTTGCCCCCAGGATCAGGTCGTCGGCGGTGATCCGGTCGAGCTCGGTGTTGTCGATGGCGATGGTTACGCCGGCGGCGCCGCCGAGGCCGATGGTCCCGGCGGTCTGCGACGTCGTGATGGTGATGTCGGCGGATCCGGCATTCAGGTTGCCGTCCAGCGTGACGCCGGCGGCGGTGATGGCGATGTCGTTGCCGTTGGAGATCAGCGAACCGCTTGAATCGATGTTGAACGATCCGGTGCCGTCGTTGCCGCTGTCGGCGTCGATCGTGACGGAACCATTGGTGCTGACGGCGCCGTTGACGTTGAAGTTCGCATCCGCCGTGACCGTCAACACGCTGCCGCCGCTGATGCCGACCACGCCGATGATGTCGCCCGTCAGCGTGACGTCGCCACCGTTCAGCGTGACGTTGCCCAGCGAAAGGTCGCCGCCGCCCGTGGCGGTGATCACCAGATCGCCACCGGTGCCGGTCATTGCGATGGTATCGGCGGTGGTCATGGAAAACCCGCCCGCGCCCATCTCGAAGGTGACCGAGCCGGTCTGGTTCAGGCTCAACGTGTCGTCGCTGAGGTCGTTGATGGTGATCGAGTTGTTGGCCTGCAGGGTGATGTTGGTGCCGGCCGCCAGGCCTTCCAGCGCCTGCTCGGAGATCGTGAAGGTGACGTTGCCACCGTCCAAGAAGTTGATCGTGCCGTCGCCGGTCACCTCGGCGTCGTCGGCGCCGCCGGAACCATTGGCGATGACGATGTCGTCGGGATCGAGCAGCAGCCGTCCGAGATTTCCCATCGGCGCGGCGGTGGTGACGCTGCCGCGATAGATCAGGTCCTGCTTGCCCGAAACCTCGACCAGGCCGCCATCGCCGCCCGTCGCGCCACCGTCGGCCCGGATCGAGCCGTGGAAGCGGGTGATCTCGTCGGCCCAGACGATCGCCGTGCCGGCATCGCCGGCTTGCGTGGCGGAAACGTCGATCGCCGTTCCCGCGCCCACGAAGCTGCGCCGGGCGTTCGCTTCGGGCCCCTGGCCCTGGTAGTTGCCGCCCAGCAGCACCGTGCCGCCGCCGGCCGCGCCGGTTGCATCGATCGTGCCGCCGCCATGCAGGGCGACCTTCTCGCCGAGGATGCGCACCCGACCGCCGCGCTCGCCTGCCCCGTCGCCGGAGACGTCGATCTGCGCGGAGGCCAGAACGGTGCCGGCGCCACGGCCCTGCAGCAGGATCTCGCCGTCGACCTCGGCAACGCTCTGCGCGCGGACATGGCCGCCCAGGTTGATCAGGCTGTCGACGGCGCCGTCGGCGGCGGCCGCCGAGATCTGGATCAGGCCGCCATCCGCCTCCAGTTCGCCGCTGTTGGCGATCAGGGCGTCGAGTGCTTCGCCGTCGACCCCCAGCACCTCCTGCAGCACCGCGCCGTCGATGGCAATGCGCACCAGTTCGTCGCCATACAGATCGAGCGTGAAGCGGGTGCCCGAGGCCAGCGCGATCTTGCCCAGCCGGGCCGTGATCCGGCCGGCATTGGCGACGCCGGGAGCGACGAGGGCGATCAGTCCGCCCTCGGCCGCCGTCAGTTCGCCGGCATTGACGATCCTGGCGTCGGGATCGCCGGCCTGGTCGAAATCGAGCCGGCCGTCCATGAAGGCCTGGGTGCCGATCGAGGCGGTGCTGGCGATCAGCGAACCGACGTCGACCCGCGCCGTGGCCGCGAAATCGAACCCGGCCGGGTTGACCAGGATGACGCGTCCGCCGGCCACCAGCTCGCCCAGGATCTGCGAGGCGCCGCCGCCGCCGATGATCCGGTTCAGCAGGCTCGACTGATCGGCCTGCTGAACGATGATGACCTTCTCGTCGGCGGCGATGTCGAAGCTCTGCCAGTCGATCACGGCCCGCGTGCTCGCCTGGTCGATCTGCAGGCTCTTGGCGTCGGGCGTGCTGATCGTCGCTTCGCCGGCCGTTACGGCGCCGTTTTTCGGCAACGCCGTGGCCTCGTTGCCGGACGACAGCACCATGAGTGCCGGCACGGCGCCGAGCGCCGTTCCGGCGAGAAGGCGGGCTGTACCGGACAATTTCACGCGCGGGGTTCCGACTTTCCTGGACCGGATCACAATAGAGAGTATCCGGTGCGACTCAAAAACTTCGTAAACGTTCTGCTGACTAAATATGAGCGAGTCCCGCGTGCGGGAAAGTAATGCCCGTCACCCGACGCCGGACTCGGCGTGGTTATTGTTGCAAATGAGCATGCCTGTTCTGGCTCAGCGGCGCCGCTGGACAGGAACGAGACTGCCGATGATCCGGTTGACGCTGCCGGCGCGGTCGGCGATCGGCAACAGAAGACGACACCAGTGGGTGGCGCCGTTCAGCGCATTTGCGGCGACATGCTCGGCATAGACCGGCCGCGCCTCGCGATGGACCGCCCGATACTGGCGCAACAGCCACGGTGCCAGACCGGCGTGCCGTTCCGCGACCGTGTGCTCGACAAGGTTTTCGCGAAACATCCGGCTGACCCGTGCGCCCAGCATCTGGTAGCGAAAGTCGGCACCGTCGCGCTCGACCTCGAGTACGGCCAGGCAGGCCACGCCACCGCCCAGATGACCGGCCTCGATGCGGCTGGCGATCGCGACGCCGTCGGCCCGCGGCAGGGACAGCCAGTAGTCGAGGAGCAAGCGGTTGTCGTTCAGCACGAAGTCGGCGCGTGCCGGTCGTGCAGGCAGCATCGACCAGTGCCCCTTGGCCGGCGCGTCGTCCGCGCTGTCGTCGGGTGGCGGTGTCCAGGGACCGACATAGTAGTCGTAGCGGGGTGCCACGGTCGAAAGACGCCTCCGGGCCGGTGCAATGGATTGCATGTTCTCGACCATGGATCGGCAGGGACGGGAGGGGCCGGCCCAACATGACACGGGCCGATACTTACAAAATATGAGCATACGATGGGGAGGCAGGCCGGGCCAAGCACTGCGTGTCGGCACGGAGAATTTTTCCCGTTCCGATTGCAAGAAAGCCGGACACGCCCTCCAGGCGTGTTGTCGCGTCACGGCTTTCTCCCTCGACGTTCGCCGGAACCCGCAGGTTTCCGGGGAGGGGCTTGCGAGGGGAGCGATTAATACATACTGTATTAATTAATTAGCCATAGAAACTATATGTGCCAACAATGATCGGAGCACCCATGGTTTCGGTACATGATGCCTCCGCCGCTCTTGTCGATACCGACCCTGGTGACGGTGTCGAGGCGACGCTGGACGGATATCAGGATCGTTTCGGCGAACGCATGGGCGAGGTCTTTCGCCATTGGCGCCAGGAGATGGACCGTCGCCTGCGGCCGCTGGGTCTGAGTTTCGCGCAATATTCGGTTCTCCGGGCCCTCGAACGGGCCGAGGGTGGCCTGGTGCAGAAGGCGATTGCCGAAGCACTGGCGATGGAGGGGCCGACGCTGGTCGGCGTGCTTGATCGTCTGGCCGCGGCCGGACTGATCGAACGCCGCGAGGCGGCGCACGACCGCCGGGCCAAGCTGGTGGTCCTGATGCAGGACGGACGCGACCTGCTGGCCCGGGCCGGTGGCGAGGTCCGGACCTTGCGCCGGCTGATGCTGGACGGGCTCCCGGCCGAACAGATCCGGGATGCCGAGCGCGTGCTCGAGCATATCGCGGGGACGTTCCGGCAATGAGCTCGACGGCCGAGATCGAGCGTCTGCCCGAACGCCGCGAGGACCAGACGCCGGCCACGCGACCGGCCGGCATGCCAGCGGACAGCGAGGCACCGCTCGCGGCGCCGCGACGGCGTGCGCGAGGTCCGTGGTTCTACATTCGTATCGCGGTGCTGCTGGCGGTCGCGGCCGGCGTTGCCTGGTGGGCAAGCCAGTGGCTGCGCAATTCGCTGCTCTACGTGCACGAGACCGACGCCCGCATCAAGGCGGACATGATCGAGGTCTCCAGCCGGGTTGGCGGCATCATCACCGAGTTCGCCGGGGCGGAAGGCGATCCCGCGCCGCCGGGTCACGTCATCGCCCGTCTGGACGCCCGCGATGCCGGGCTGCGCCTGAAGCAGCTCCAGGCCGAACGGGCCGGCCTCGAAGCCGAGGCACGGCGTGCCGACGCCGAGTTCGCCATGGTCGACGAGATGAGCGGCAGCCGGCTGCGCAGCGAACAGTCGCGCGTGGCGGCGGCCCGCGCGCTGGTGGATTCCTACGACGTGCAGCATCGCTTCGCGGAGGCCGAGTACCGCCGGGCCGAGGCTCTTCGCGACAAGGGCGTGACGTCGGCCCGCGCCCTCGAGGGCGCCCGCACTGCCTGGCTCACGGCGCAGCAGGAGTTGCTGCGGGCAAGGGCCCAGCTGGCGACGGCGGAGGCCGAACTGGCCGAGGCCCGTGCCGCGCGACGCGAGATGGCGGTGCTTGAGGAACGCCGCATGCAGCTTGAGCATCGCCTGGCCGAGCTCGATGTCCGTATCGACCGCCAGCAGACGGACATCGCCGATCGGGCCATCGCCTCGCCGATCAACGGCCTGATTTCGCGCACCTTCGCCGCCGTCGGCGAATACGTTCAGCCCGGCCAGCGCATCGCGCAGGTCTACAATCCCGACGATGTCTGGATCGAGGCGAACATCCGCGAGACCGATGTCGGCCGGGTGAAGCTGGGCCAGGTCGTCGAATTCACCGTCGATGCCTATCCCGACGAGCGCTTCGAAGGCGTGGTCACGCGGATCGGCTATGCGGCGACCAGCCAGTTCTCGCTGTTGCCGACCAACAATCCCAGCGGCAGCTTCACCAAGATCACCCAGCGGTTGCCGGTCAAGATCGCCCTTTCGGGCATCGATCACCGGATGCGTCCGGGCATGATGGTGGAAGTGAACATCCGTGTCCGCGAGCCGGACTGAGGCGGACGGCCGTCCGGCCATGGCCGGCGGCGCGGAGCAGATCAGCGAGTTCGAGCGCTGGGGCGCCATGCTCACGGTGATGCTGGGCATGATGTCGACGATCTTCTCCTCGACCATGGTCAACGTGGCGATCCCCGACATCATGGGCGCCTACGGCATCGGCCAGGACCGGGCGCACTGGATGTCGACCGGCTTCTTCGCGGCGATGACCGTCTCGATGCTGCTGAACGCCTGGCTGATGCAGAATCTCGGCGCCCGCAACACCTACGTGATGGCGATCGCGCTGTTCTGCGCCGCCGGGATCATCGGGGATACCTCCAGCACCTACGAATTCTCGGTTCTGGCCCGGGTCATGCAGGGCTGTTGCGCCGGCCTGCTGCAGCCGCTGGCGATGAACGTGATCATTCCGATCTTCCCGCCGGAGAAGCGCGGCAGGGCGATCGCCACCCTGTCGATGGGCATCGTCCTCGGACCGGCGTTGGGGCCCACCGTCGGCGGGGTGATCGTCGACACGATCGGCTGGCGCTTCACCTTCGTCGCGGCGCTGCCGCTGTCGATCGCGGGCGCGCTGATGGCGCTGCGCTTCCTGCCGGGCCGTGATCCCGCCATGCTGGCCCGGCCGCTGAACTGGGCCAGCCTGTCGCTGGTGATCCTGGTGGTTTCGAGCTTTCTCGTCGGACTTTCGAGCGGGCCCCGGCTGGGCTGGACTTCGTTCGACGTGCTCGGCCTGTTCACCATCGCGGCGTTCGGCGTCGTGCTGTTCTTCGCGGTCGAACTGCATGCCCGCCATCCCCTGATCCAGATGCGCCTGTTCCGGATTCCGGAATTTGCTTCCTCTGCCGTTGTCGGCGTGATCTTCGGCGCCGGCATGTTCGGTTCGATCTACCTGATGCCGCTCTTCGTGCAGACCATCCTCGGCTACACGGCGACCAAGTCGGGCCTGCTGCAGCTCGTCGCGGGATCGGTGATGATCATTGTCTTTCCGATCTCGGGCCGGCTCGCCGAGCGGATGCCCACCGGTTATCCGATCCTCGTCGGCATGGCGCTGTTCGCGGTCTCCTCCTGGGTGCTGGCCGGCGCGACACTCGATTCCGGATTCTGGTTCCTGTCCTTCATGACCCTGATCGGCCGCGTCGGCCTGGGCCTGACCATGCCGTCGCTGAACGCCGGGGCGCTGGGCGCGGTGGGACCCGACCTGCTGCCCTATGCCGCCGGCACGCTGAACTTCGTGCGCATGCTGGGGGCGTCCGTGGGGATCAACGTGCTGGCGATCACCGTGGAATTCCGGCACCAGTTCCACCTGAGCTATTTCCGCGACGCGCAGTCGCCGGACAACAGCTCGACGTCGCAATATCTGCAGGAAGCGGTTCGCCTGCTCGCGGAACAGGGCGTGGTGGCGGCCGAACGCGTGCCCTATGCCTTGCGGATGCTGGCCCGATCGATCGATCTGCGGGCCGGCGAGGCCTCCTTCCAGGACGGCTTCATGCTGTTGGCGCTGGGATTCTGCATCGGCATGTTCGGGTCGCTCCTGTTGATGCGCCGCCGCACCGGCGCGGCGCGCTGAGAATGCCGGTCGAGACCGGCGGGCGCCGGCGCGCTAGCATGCCGGCCGCGCCGGGCATTGGCGCCGCATGGAGGAGGGGGAGATGAACCACGTGGCAACGCTGGCGGCGAGACCGCCGGCTCCCGCGGGCATGAGCGAGGCGGAGTGGCATACCCGGATCGATCTCGCCGCGGCCTACCGCCTGGCCGCCCTGTACGAGTGGACCGATCTGACCTCGACGCATTTCTCGGCGCGCATTCCCGGCACGCCCGATCATTTCCTGCTCAATCCCTTCGGCCTGCTGTTCGACGAGATCACCGCGTCTTCGCTGGTCAAGGTGGATTCCGAGGGGCGAATCCTCGACGACACGGAGTACCGGGTGAACCGGGCCGGCTTCACCATCCATTCCGCGGTGCACATGGCGCTGCCGGAGATGCATGGCGTCCTGCACACCCACACCACGGCGGGCAACGGCGTGGCGATGCAGAAAGAAGGCCTGCTGCCGCTTTCCCAGCGGGCACTGACGATCCTGCCCTTCGTCCGCTACCACGACTACGAGGGGGTGGCGCTCGATCTGGACGAGCGCGAGCGGCTGGTGAACGATCTCGATGACGGCCGCATCCTGGTGCTGCGGAACCACGGCCTGCTGACCGTTGGCGAGAGCATCGGCGCCGCCTTCGTCTGGATGTACCGGATCGAGACGGCCTGCCGCTTCCAGGTCGCCGGCCTGGCCGGGGGGTGCGAACTCGCCACGCTGTCGGACAATGCCGCCGGCCACACGATGGAACAGGGGCGGCGCCTGTTCTCGGGCGACGGCGGCCTGAAACCCGGCTTCGAATGGCCCGCCCTGCTGCGCCAGCTCGAGCGACGCGACGGCATCGGCTACCTGCAATAGCCGGGAAACCCGGACCCGCGCGCCCCGGCCGGTGGAGATGTTCGAGCCGCCCGTACTGCTGACGATCGCCCTCGTCTTCGTCGTCGCGGGTCTGGTCAAGGGCGTGATCGGCCTCGGCCTGCCCACGGTCAGCCTGGGGGTCATGACCGCGCTGTTCGACCTGACGACGGCGATGGCGCTGATGGTGGTGCCGTCCTTCGCGACCAATCTCTGGCAGGCCTGGCAGGGCGGGGGCGGCGGCGAGATCCTGCGTCGCCTCTGGCCGTTCTTTCTTATCGCCACGGCAACGGTCTGGATCGGCGCGCTGGCCCTGCCCAGGGTCGATCCCGCCTTCCTGTCGGCGCTGCTCGGTCTGTTGCTCGCGGTCTACGGCCTCTCGGGCCTGGCCGGACTGCGACCCTCGGTTCCCGCCGCGCGCGAGCGCGGTCTCGGCGTCCTGTTCGGGCTGCTCAACGGCCTGGCGACCGGCATGACGGGATCGTTCGTGGTGCCGGGGGTGATGTACCTGCAGGCGATCGGGCTGCCGCGCGACCGGCTGGTCCAGGCCATGGGCATCCTGTTCACGCTCTCGACGCTGGCGCTGGCCGCCAGCCTGCACGGCCACGGGCTGACCTCCGCTGGCCTGAATGCGGTGTCGTTCGCGGCCCTGGTCCCGGCGGTGGCCGGCATGTGGCTCGGCCAACGCGTGCGTCACCGGCTGCCCGAAGCCCGTTTCCGGCGCCTGTTCTTCTCGGCGGTCGCCCTGCTCGGCGCGGCCATCGTGCTGCGCGCGATCCTCGCCTGAGGGGTCTCTCCGGGCGGGGGCTACTGCGCGCTGTAGCCGCCGTCGACGTTCAGTTCGATGCCGGTGACGTATTTCGCCGCGTCCGAGACCAGGTACAGCACCGCGTTGGCGATGTCCTCGGGCTCGCCGATCCGCTTGAGCGGCACGCTGCCGGTGATGCGCCGCTCGATCCGTTCGCCGAACTCCTCCAGCGTGGTGTCCAGCATCGGGGTGTGGATGAAGCCCGGATGGACCGAGTTGACCCGGATCGGATAGCCGGCCTCGCCGCATTCCACGGCGGCGGCCTTGCACAGCGTGCGCACGCCGCCCTTGGAGGCGGCATAGGGGCCGATCCGGCCGGCGCCCAGGGTGCCGTAGATCGACGAGGTGCAGACGATGGCGCCGCCATGCTCCTTCATCGCCCGGATGCCGTGCTTCAGGCCGAGAAACACGCCGGTCATGTTGACCCGCATGTGACGCTCCCAGTCGTCCAGCGGATAGTCCTCAAGGCGGAAGGATTGCGGACGCACGCCGGCATTGTTGAACAGGATCGACAGTCGTCCGAGATGGGTTTCGGCGTACTGGATGACCCCGGTCCAGGCCGCCTCGTCGCTGACGTCGTGGTGGCGAAAGACCGCATGGCCGTCATCCGCCCTGATCTCGGCCGCCAGCGCCTCGCCCTGTTCCTTCTGCACGTCGGTGATCAGGACATGCGCGCCTTCCCGGGCGAGCACGCGGGCGGTGGCCGCGCCGATGCCCGATGCGCCCCCGGTCACGATCGCCGTGCGTCCCTCGACCTGTCCCATGCGCGTCCTCCCTGCCGAACCGGAACGGCAGGATAGCGCCGAAGACCGCGGCGGGGCAGGTCCGTCGGGGACCGCCGCCTCAATGCATCGTCAGCACGCCGTCCACATGGCGCCAGTGGGCCGGCCGGACCAGGGCGCAACTCGCCACCTTCACGGAATGCAGGCGACCGTCCAGCTCGCGTTCCCAGAAATCGAGGAACTTGCGCAGTTCGGGAAACTGCGGAGCGAGATCGAGTTTCTGCCAGATGTAGCTCTGCAGCAGGTCGGGATGGTCTGGCATGTGGTAGAGGATCTCCGCCGTTGCCAGGCGGTATCCCTTGACCTGCAGGGCCAGCGACGTCTCGGAACGCGTAAGCTGCGACACAATCGGCCTCCGTGGTTGCTTCAGGTACCTCATGGTTCCAGAAAAAATCCGGACCATGCAATCGTAAAATTACTAATAGTTCAATAATATCAACGCATTAGCAGCATTCTACAGAGAGTGCTGACAAAATTGGCACTCCTCCTTGACGAGTGCCACGGCGCTGCCTATATCGCGCCGCGAGGACTGGCAGTCACCTGTATCGAGTGCCAAAACGTCCGCAACCCGGCGGGAGCGGGGCCAGCAGGACCGCATTCGCCTTTCTGTCTGATGTGGAGGAGGAATCCATGAAATTCAGGCCGCTGCACGATCGTGTTCTCGTCCGTCGTGTCGACGAGGAGGAGAAGACGAGCGGGGGGATCATCATTCCCGACACCGCCAAGGAAAAGCCGATGTACGGCGAGATCGTCTCGACCGGCCCCGGTGCTCGCAACGAGGCCGGCGAACTGGTGGCGCTCGAAGTGGAGCACCGACTGCAGCACCAGGAAGAACTTACCGCTGAAGAATACGAATGGAATGTGGCAAGCTAAGACAATTAAAAAGAGAAATCGAGTGACGTAAGATTCCCAAGGGCATATGCCACCGTGCACCCCTTTCTTACACTCATTACCGACATTTTTCAAAATACTGCTCTAAACATTCTTGCCAAACATATAAAGACTTATTGAACCCAAAGTTATATAGAGAATAGAAACCATAGAAGTAGCATAGGCAAAGCTCTTCTTGCATTGGGCATTGGTCTTCTTCTCTAGCTCCGTGTACACTGGGAACATGTTGTATTGGCAACTGAAGCTGACGAGGATCACGC
>JBGTSP010000003.1:0-56208 GCA_041940205.1 Alphaproteobacteria bacterium | reverse complement strand
CCCGACGACGAGTTCGGCGAGGCGGTGGCGGCGGCGGTGCAGGTCGAGGGGCCGGCGGACGCGGACGAGATCCGGGCGTTTCTGCAGGCCCGCCTCGCCCGCTTCAAGGTGCCCCGCCTTGTCGAGTTCCACGACGCCCTGCCGCGCGAGGATTCCGGCAAGATCTTCAAGCGCAAGCTGCGCGACGCCCACTGGGAGCAGGCCGGCCGGAAGATCTGACCCGGCGCGGACCGGAACGTTCAGTCCCGCGCGGCATCGAGGATCTGCCGGATCCGGCGCAGCGTCGGCAGGAGCCGGCGCAGCGAACCTTCCGAGACCTCCGCCAGCAGGCTTTCGGCCTCGGGCAGCAGCGCCGCGATCGCGCGATCGCGCACGGCGCGGCCCTCTGGCGTGATGTTGACCCGCTTGCGCCGGCCGTCGCTGCCGTCGGGCGAAACCGTGACATAGCCGGCGTGCTCGAGGCGCTGCAGGGTGTTCGTCATCGCGCCCTTGGTGACCTGGAAGGCGCGCGCAAGCTGCGCCGGGGTCTTGTCGCCCCCGAGCCGGGTCAGGTTGTTGAGCACCGAGAAGTGCGGCAGCCGCAGTCCCGACGGCATCACCCGCTCGAAATGCGTGCTGGCGAGCTGGTCGATGATGCCGATCTCGTTGAAGAACTCGAAGATCAGCGGATCGTCGGGACGCGGCGGCGGACGGTCGGGCATCGCGGATCCTCGGCAGGCCTCAGGCGGAACGCACCCGGCTCTCGAGCGGCCAGCGCGGACTGGCGTTCACCGCCGGACCATAGCCGATGCGTCCCAGCATCTGCACGCGCCCGCCGTCCGGAGCCAGCCGGGCATGCACATCGGCGTGCAGGTCCGCCATCTCGGGAAACTCCTGCAGCGCCTGGCTGAGCGGATGCAGACCCAGGCCGAGGCCCGTCGCCGCGAGGTTGACCCGCAGCCAGGCCGCGCCGCTCGCCAGCTGTTCGCCCCGGCTGTTCCCCGGGGTGATCAGCCAGACGTGACCCATCGCGCTCCCCAGCATCTCCCGGTACATCTCGTGGCCCTGCCGGAAGGCCTGGGAGTCCGGATCGGCGAGCTGCTCGCGATCCAACATGCCGAGGCGGTTCAGGGTCTCCAGGAATGCACCGCCCAGATCGATACCGTCCGGGTTGGCCTCGATCTCGCGCTTGCCGATGCGCATCAGCCGGACGCTTTCCATGTTGGTGCGATGGGTCCGGGTCTCGCGCTCGTGCGCCTGCCAGGTCAGCGCGCGAAGGACGGCGACGTCGTCCGTCGCCACGCTGCCGCCGGCCCGCACCGGCGTTGCCACCTGGCCGAGCAGCTCGGTCAGCAGGCCGGGCGCGACCGGCCGCGCGGTATCGAAGTTTTCCTTCAGCGAGCGCCGGGCGAGGGCATGCGCGAACAGCGGATCCGGGCGGACGCCGGTGTCGCGAACAAAGCGGATGTCGGCCACCGGTCGTTCGTCCAGGCGCGGCGCCGGTTCGCCCTCGGGAAAGGCGGCGATCTCGAGCCGCCAGCCCTGCGCCGCGGCGGCGAGACGCAGCATCTCGAGGAAACAGCCCATGCCGATGGTGATCTGCCGATCGAAGGGGTCGGTTTCCGGCAGTCGCCGTTCGAGCTGGCAGAACAGCCGCACCCGGTCCTCGCCCGCCAGCTCGATCAGCCAGGGCTGCCGGTTGTGGGGATTGGGCGCGAGAATGGCGTAGGACAGCGCCTTCAGGCGCGGCTCCACGGGATCGCCGGCCGCCTGCCAGGGGCGCAGCGCCGCCGTGGGTGTCCGGGTGAAGAAATAGGCGCCGCCAACCGCGAATGCCCCGGCGAGGGCGCCGCCGGTGATCAGGATGGAACGTCGTGACAGGGCCATGGCCACCTCCTTTGTTCAACGTTGAACTATATATCGTTTATCGTTGAACTATTTCAAGTCCCGGACCGGCGACGACGATGGTAGAAGGGGCAGAGCGGTCGCGGAGAGAGGGGGCAATGACAAACGCGAGGCTGATCGCCGCGCTCTGCCTGGCGGAGACGCTGAGCATGCTGTCCTTCGCCACCTTCCCGGCGCTGCTGCCGACCTTCATGGCGGAATGGCGGCTGAGCGGGACGGAGGCAGGCTGGCTGAACGGGCTGTTCTCGGCCGGTTACATGCTGGCGGTGCCGGTCCTGACCGCGCTGACCGACCGCATCGACGCGCGACGTATCTACCTCGTCTCGGTCGGCCTGACGCTGTTCGCCACTCTCGCCTTCGCCTTTCTGGCCCGGGACTTCTGGAGCGCCGCACCGCTGCGGCTGCTGGCCGGCGCCGGCCTGGCCGGTACCTACATGCCGGGACTGAAGGCGCTGACCGACCGGCTGCCGGAGAGCGCCCAGCCGCGCGCGGTGTCCTTCTACACCGCCTCCTTCGCGGTGGGCTCCAGCGCGTCCTATCTCGTCGCCGGACTGCTTGCCGAACAGGTCGGCTGGCAGGGCGCGTTCATGCTGACCACGCTGGGCATCGCCCTCGGCGGGGTCGTCGCCGCGCTGGCCCTGCGTCCGCAGCCGGCCCCCGCCGCGACGCCCGAGACCGCGCTGCTCGACTTTCGCCCGGTCCTGCGCAACCGACCGGCGCTGGGTTACATCCTGGCCTATGCCGCCCACAGCTGGGAGATCTTCGGCTACCGGGCCTGGCTGGTCGCCTTTCTTGCCTTCGCCCTGGCCCGGCAGCCCGGGGATGCCGCCGACTGGTGGTCGGTCACGGCGATTGCCGCCGGGCTCAACCTGCTGGGCACGCCGGCCAGCATTCTCGGCAACGAGGCGGCCCTGCGGCTGGGGCGGCGGCGCACGGTCTGCGTGCTGATGCTGGCGAGCGCGGCGCTGGCGATGGGCGTCGGCTTCTCCAGCGGTCTGCCGTTCGGCCTCGTGGTCGCCCTGCTGGCGCTTTACGGCGCCCTGATCATGGCCGACTCCTCGGCCATCACCAGCGGCACGATCGCCTACGCCCTGCCGGCCCAGAAGGGCGCGACCATGGCCGTGCACTCGATGGCGGGCTTCGGCTTCGCCTTTCTCGGATCGCTCCTTCCCGGCCTCGCCCTCGACGCCGCCGGAGGACCCGACGCCGCGTTCGCCTGGGGCGCGGCATTCGCGAGCATGGGCGCCATGGCCCTGATCGCACCGCTCGCCCTGCTGTTCCTGACCCGCGACGCCGGGACGTCGCGCTGAAACGCGGGCTGCCCGTCAGTCGCCGCGGGCGCGCGGATGGGCGTCGCGGTAGACCGCCATCATGCGGGCGACATCGACGTCGGTGTAGCGCTGGGTCGTCGACAGGCTGGCGTGTCCCAGCAGGTCCTGGATGGTCCGCAGGTCGGCGCCGTCGCCAAGCAGGTGGGTGGCGAAGGAATGGCGGAGGGCGTGCGGCGTCGCATCCGCCGGAAGGCCGAGGACCGCGCGCAGCGTCGCCAGGCGCTTCTGGACCTGCCGGGGGTTGAGCCGGCCGCCGCGGACCCCGACGAACAGCGGTCCCTCCCGATCCAGCGTTCGCGGACAGGCCGCCAGATAGTCCTCCACCGCCTCGCGCACCAGCGCCAGCACCGGCACCATGCGCTGCTTGCCGCCCTTGCCGGTGATCGTCAGCGTCTCCGCCAGCGGCGCCGCCCGGCGCGGCAGCGACAGGGCTTCCGAGATCCGCAGGCCGCAGCCATAGAGCAGCAGCAGCACCGCGACATCGCGCCGGTCGGTCCAGGCGGCGTCCGCAGCGGACGACGGCGTCGCGGCGCCGTCCAGCAGCCGGGCCGTGTCGTCCACCGACAGCGGGCGCGGCGCCCGCGCCGGACGCCGGGGGGCGCGGATGCCTTCGATCACCGATGTGTCGATCGCGCCGCGGCGACCGAGATAGCGGCAGAAGCTGCGCACCGCCGACAGGGCGCGGGCAGTGGAGGCCGGGTCCAGGCCGTCGCGCTGCCGCCGCGCGAACCAGGCGCGGAAATCCCGTGGCACAAGGCCGGACAGTTCAGAAAGGGTCGGCGCGGCCTCGAGGTGCCCGGTCAGGAAATCGACAAAGCCGTCGATGTCGCGCCGGTAGGCGGCGACCGTATGCAGCGAACAGCGGCGTTCGTGGAGCAACCAGTCGAGAAAGTCGTCGCGCGCCGCCGGGACCGTTTCGCCCGGGACCGGCCTGGCTGCCGGTGCCTTCAGGCCGGCAGGCCCAGCCATGCGCGAATCAGCCGTTCCAGCGTGCGGGCCAGGAAGTTCAGCAGCTCGGTGCCCTGGCCCGCATGAAAGCGGGTGCGCTCGCGCGAGCCGATCGCCAGCAGGCCGGCCGGCGCCGTATGGCTGGTGTGCAGGCGGACCAGCGCCTGGCTGCGCACCAGGTCGGCCGCGGCGCCGAAGACGTCGCGGGTCTGCGGCGCCGCGTCGATCAGCAGCAGGTCCTCGCCGGGACCCATCAGCGCATCGACGGCGCCGCGCTCGAGCCGGCGCACGCCCGGCGTGGCCGGCTGTCCCAGTGTGTCGGGTCCGTTCACCTCGACGCAGAGGGTCACGGCGTCGACCGCCAGGATCTGCGGCAGGTCGCGGGTGACGATGTGGATCAGATGCTCGAAGTTGGGCGCCTCCAGCATCGCCAGCACGGCCCGGTGGGTCTGGCTCTGGGCGGACTGGTTGGCGCGGGCGTTGGCCAGCAGCTGGCCGCGGTGATCGCGCAGGCGCTGCAGCTCGTCCTGCAGGCGGTCCATCATCGCCTGACGCAGATCCACGACGTTGCGCCCCTTGAACTCCGCCGGCAGCGCCAGCACGTCGATCAGGTCCGCGTGGGTCTGCAGAAAATCGGGCCGGGCGCGCAGGAAGGCCGCGACCTGTTCGTCGCTCGGCGCCGGTGGCGCCGGCACCGCCGGTTCGCTTCGGGACCCCTTGCCGCTCATCGCCGTGTCAGCCCGGCAGGATCGACTGGCCGGTCTTCTTCCAGTCTTCCAGGAACGCCGCGAGTCCCTTGTCGGTCAGGGGATGCTTGACAAGGTCGCGCAGGATGCCCGGCGGTACCGTGGCGACATCGGCACCCAGCCTGGCCGCCTCGGCGACGTGGTTGACGGTCCGCACCGAGGCCACCAGCACCTCGGTCGAGAGCGCGGGATAGTTGGCGTAGATGGTGACGATCTCGTCGATCAGTTCCATGCCGTCGAGACCGATATCGTCGAGACGGCCGACAAAGGGCGAGATGAAGCTGGCCCCGGCCTTGGCCGCCAGCATGGCCTGGGCCGCCGAGAAGCAGAGGGTCACATTGGTGCGGATGCCCTCGTCCGAAAAGGCCCGCGTGGCGCGCAGGCCAGCCCAGGGGAGCGCCTGGTTGGCCGAGAAACACAGCGTGACATTGACCTGCCTGCCCGCGCCGGTGAGCGCCCGGCAGGCCTTCAGCCCGTCCCAGGTGAGCGGCACCTTCACGCAGATATTGTCGGCGATGGCAGCCAGCCGTTCGCCTTCGGCGATCATGCCTTCGCTATCGGTCGCGGTGACCTCGGCGCTGACCGGGCCGTCGACGGCCTCGCAGATCTCCGCCAGGACCTCGAAGACGTCCCGGCCGGACTTCGCCATCAGCGACGGATTGGTGGTCACGCCGTCGAGCAGACCGGTCGCCGACAGGTCCCTGATTTCCGCCACATCCGCGGTATCGACAAAAAACTTCATGCCCGTCCTGTTGTTCGCGCGCGCGGATTTTCGGGCCCGCGGGCAGTGCGAATCAGTCTACAGAAGCGGGCCGGGGCGTGCCACCGCGCGGGCGGGCGCGGGCGCGGGCGCTACCAGGTCGCGTGCAGCCGGGTCAGGCCGCGAAGGGTGATGGTCGGCCGCCATTTCGGCTCCGCCAGATCCTCCGGATCGAGCCGCAGGTCGGGCAGCCGCTCGAACAGCCGGCGGAACGCCACCTGGCCCTCGAGCCGGGTGAGCTGCGCGCCGAGGCAGATATGGATCCCGCCACCGAAGGACATCGCGCGCATGCCCGAGCGGGTGACGTCGAGCCGGTCGGGATCCGGATAGGCATCGGGATCCCGGTTGGCCGAGCCCAGCAGCGCGACCACCGATTCCCCCTTGGCCAGCGGCTGGCCGCCGAGCTCGGTATCCTCGAGCGCCACGCGGCCGGTGAGCTGGACGGAGGAATCGTAGCGGAGCAGCTCCTCGGTCACGTTCCCCCAGTCGACGTCGCCGGCCCGCAGCAGGGCGAGCTGCTCGGGATTGCGGTGCAGCGCCAGCATGCCGTTGCCGATCAGGTTCGCCGTGGTCTCGTGGCCGGCGGCGAACAGCAGGATGATGTTGGCGTAGAGTTCGTCCGCGCTGAGACGCTCGCCGTCCTCCTCGGCCTGGACCAGCACGGTCGTCAGGTCGTCCTGCGGATCGGCCCGGCGGCGGGCGCACAGGTCCTCGAAATAGGCCCGCATGTAGAGACTGTTCTCGTTGGCCTGGTCGAGTTCCTCGCGGCTCATCGGCGTGGGATCGACGACGCGGCCGGAGACCCGGCTGCGCTCGAGGAACTGGCCGCGATCCTCCGCGGGAATGCCGAGCATGTCGCAGATCACGTGTACCGGCAGGCGGTGCGCGAACTGGCTGGCGATGTCCATGCCGCCATCGTCCATCACCTCGTCCAGCAGCTCGTCGACCAGCTGCTCGACCCGCGGTCGCCAGGATTCGACGATCCGCGGCGTGAAGGCCTTGGCCACCAGGCCGCGCACCCGGGTGTGATCCGGCGGATTGAGGGAAAGCATGTTCAGCGAAAGGGAATAGAGCGCCGGTTCGTCCCGGAAGTCGGTATCGTGGCGCTTCGACCAGCGGCCCTCGAAATCCTTGCCGAACACCTTGCTCTTCAGCACTTCGGCGACCTCGCGATGGCGGGTCGCGACCCAGAATTCCAGCGGGGTGTGAATGACCGGCGCGGCCGCGCGCAGACGGGCATAGGCAGGATAGGGATCGGCCAGGAACTCAGGCGAGAACGGATTGAAGGCCTCGATCCCGGCGTTCGGCTGTGCGTGCACGTTCATGCTAAGGCGTCTCCCGTCCTGCTGTTCGCGGTGCGGCGCCGGGGTCTGTCCTCCGGCGCGTGCGACTCGTTGTCCGTTGCGCGGCAGCATAGCAGCATTCAAATATCTAAAGCGAGTGATTTAACCAGGAGAGGGCCGGAGATGGGACGACTGCAAGGCAAGGTGGCGCTGATCACCGGAGCGGCGAGCGGCATCGGGGCGGCGAGCGCGCGCCTGTTCGTGCAGGAAGGGGCGAAGGTCGTGCTGGCCGACTACAACGCCGAGCTCGGCGCCCGCGTGGCCGAACCGCTCGGTGAGGCGGCCCTGTTTCGCCAGGTCGACGTGCGCGACGAGGCCGCCATCGAGGCCGCCGTCGGCGCGGCGGTCGCAACCTTCGGCCGGCTGGACTGCATGTTCTCGAACGCCGGCGTGCCCGGTGTCGGCGGTTCCGTGCTGGAAACCGATCTGGCGGCCTTCGACGATACCGTCGGCGTGCTGTTGCGCAGCGTGCTGGCCGGCATCAAGCATGCCGGCCGGGTGATGGTCGGGCAGGGCGAGGGTTCGATCATCAACACCGCCAGCGTGGCGGCGCTGTCGGGCGGTTTCGGCCCGCATGTCTACAGCGCCTGCAAGGCCGCGGTGAAACACCTGACCCAGACGACGGCGCTGGAACTGGGCGAGAAGGGCGTGCGGGTGAACTGCATCTGTCCCGGCGGCATCGCCACGGCGATCTTCGGCACCGCGATGGGCCAGTCGGCCGAGGCGGCACAGCAGTCCGCGGTCCGCATGCAGCCGCTGCTGGCGCAGATGCAGCCGATCCGCCGGGCCGGCTCGCCCGACGACATCGCGGAAGCCGCGCTCTGGCTTGCCAGCAACGCCTCGAGCTTCGTCAACGGCCATGCGCTGGTGGTCGACGGGGGCCTGACCGGCGGCCGGATGTGGTCGGAGACCGAGATGCGCCGCGAGGCCCTGCAGAAGATGCTCGTCGTCGACGGCGACTGACCGGACGGTCGGCCCCCACGCGCGGACGCCCGTCCGGTCCGAAAATTTCCGCGGCCGGGCGAGCCTATGCGCGCGCCCGCGGTTGCCGAAACGGAACAGGAAAACGCCCTAACTGCTTGATCGGACTTGGCATCGAACTTGCGTAAAAGCCTGCAGGAAAACACCTAAAAAGCCCTGCAAATGTCTCGCAAAACTCCCGCTCTTCTGATCTTTCTCGCCGTTTTCTGCGGTTTCGCCGCTGCCGGCGTCCAGGCCGCGACCGGCGGCCTCGGCGCGCTCCGTCCCGAAACGAGAAAGGCGCTGTCGGGTTTCGACTGCGCCATGATCCGGCACGGCACAGGGGCGGCCCGCCAGGGTCCCGAAGCGCTGTGCGTCGGCGGCAACTGGAAGACCGTGCGCCTGCGGATCGGCGACGGCGAGCCGGTCGGCCGCCGTCCCGCCCGGCTGCAGCTCGAGTGGCGCGAATGGCACGATCCGTCGCGGGCCGGCCGCAAGGTTCCGCAGGCCGCCGACCGGGCGGTCGCGGAAGCCTTCGTGCGGACGCTGGCCGAGCGCTTTCTGCCGGGTCACGCCGGGCGGCTGACCGCGCTGTTCTTCTCGCAGAACTCCGAGAGCATGACGCTGAACGGCTATCGCGTCGCCTACAGCTACAAGCCCGGCCCCCGGCTCAACCGGCGGGTTATCGAACTGGTCGACACGCAGGGCCTGAAGCGGACCCGGCTGGAGCGGCCCGAAGCCCGCGACCTGACCGACCTTTGCCGGCAGGCCGCCGCGCGGGCGATCGGCGCCACCGACGGGAACCTGCGCGTGCTCGGCGCCCCGCGCGAGGGTTTCGACGTCCGGACCGTGGTGCTGGCCGGCGGCGGCGGCGACCAGCTTCACTGCCAGGTGCATGAGGGCGGCTTCTACCAGCTTCGCCGGGTCGCCGGTGTCGGCGGCAGCGTGCGCATCCTGGGCCAGGGCCTGCTGCGCTGACGGACCGCGGCCGCGCGGGAGCGCGCGGCCCCGCCGAATGCCGCGGCGACATGGCCGCAGGCACGGTCGCGGGCTATGCTGACGGTGTCCCCGACCGGCCCGAGGACGCGCTCGCCATGCCCCACCTGCTGTTCATCGTTCCGATCCTGCTGCTGCTTGCCGCGCCCGCGCCGGCCCAGCAGGCCACGCCGAAGGCCCGGCCGTCGCTGGGGACGGTGCACGAGGACCGTGCGCGCATCGACGGCGAGACCGGGTGCACCAACATCATCTCGCCGCTGAACGCGCGCGGCGGCATCGAGATCTTTCGCTGCTTCGCCGGGCGTCACCGCACCGTGCAGTACAGCGTTCGCCGCGAACCGGGCGCGGCCGAGAAAACCGCCATCCTGCAGCTCACCTGGCAGCGCTGGCACGGCCGGCGCAGCACCGGCGCCTCGCCGCCGGAAGATGCCGACCGCGAGGTCGCGATAGCCCTGCTGCGGCGCCTGACCGCGTCCTTCATCGGCGCCGACGAGATCGCCGGCATCGAACGCTCGGAGGAATATTTTCTGGGACGCGAGGATCGCACCCTGCAGGTCGGCGGCCTGGAATTCCGCTATCGCTTCCGTCGCGGCGCCCCCTTCCACCGGCACATCCTCGAAGTGCGCGCGCCGCCACCGCCGAGCGAAACTCCGATGGACCGCATCACCGAGGCCGCGGCCGGCGATGTCAGGATGTGCCTGCGGATCATCCAGAAGGCGCGGCAGATCGACGGCGCCGACCTGGAGGTGAAACTGCCGCCGACGATCCGGCAGAAGGAGGTCGCCTATGCCTTCGACCGCGAGAACGGCGAGCGCTATCTCTGCCGGATCCTGAACAGGAACTATTTCACCCTCGAAGGCGCCAGGGACGCCGACAGCCCCCTGAAGGCGCTCGCGCACGGCAGGCTGAAGAACAAGCGATGAGCCCGGCTCCCGACATGGCCGCGAACGGCGCGGTGGCGAACGGCGCGGCGGACATCGCCCGCGGCGTCGTCCGCCTGCTGACGCAGATGAACTATGCCAGCCTGAGCGAATTCTCGCTGCGTTCCGGACGCCGGGCCGATATCTGCGCGCTCGACCGCAAGGGGACGCTGCTGATCGTCGAGATCAAGTCGTCGCTGGCGGACTTTCGCGCCGATACCAAGTGGCTCGACTACGAGGACTGGTGCGACCGCTTCTTCTTCGCGGTGTCTCCGGGCTTTCCATCCGAGGTCCTGCCCGAGGATCGCGGCCTGATCCTGGCCGACCGCTTCGGCGCCGAGATCGTCCGGCCGGCCGGCGACGACGGCCCGCGCCTGAGCGGCGCGCGGCGCAACGAGATCACCCGCCGGTTCGCCCTCACGGCGGCGCGGCGGCTGACGGCGCTGGACGAGGATGCCGTCGCGCAGCGGGGCGGCGCCGCACCGGCGCTGCGCTGAACCGGCCCAGCGCTGAACCGGCCTCCGGGGCAATTCCGCCTCCGGCTTCGAGGACGTCCCGACCCTCAGCCCGGCGCCGGCCTGGCCCGGCGGGCGCGTCGCGAGAACATCAGGCGCCAGAACATCCGGATCGCCAGGGCGACGATCAGCCCGGCCGTCACGCCGACGACGTTGATCAGGGCGTCCCGGGGTTGCGAATGCCGGTCGACGGCGAAGAGCTGCAGGATCTCGGCGATCACGGCGAAACTGAGCAGCACCCCGGCCAGTTCATACCATCGCCGGTCCGGACGGGCCCAGACCACGAACAGCGAGAGCAGCAGGAACAGGCCGAAATGGCCGCTCTTCTGGATCTTGAACCAGAGTTCCCAGACCTTCATCTCGCGCTGCACGCGGACCTTCTTTTCCTTCACCGTCTCGTCAGTCGGCACCGGTTGCGTCATGACCGGGGCCGGCTTGTCCGCCGCGCTTTCGCCACGCACCGCATCGCTGACGGTGTGCCAGCTCTTCCACAGGGTCTGACGCAGCTCGTTCTTGGCAATGTGCGGGGTCAGCGAGCCGGCGAGAATGGCGAGCCCGACCAGAAGCGCGAGATAATGCGGGATCCGCCGGTACTGCACCGACAGCAGCGGGCCGACGATCCAGACCCAGGCGACCAGCCAGAGCAGGATCAGCATGTAGCGCAGCACCGTGAAGCCGTCGCGCTCCTTCATCGGCAGGATCTGCAGGTTCCTGACCTCGAGTTCGCCGGTGACGATCGTGACCTGGGCCCGGAACAGCAGCGATTGAACGGTATTGGCAAGCCAGAAGACGTGCTCCACCGACATCCAGTCGCTGGTGCCGGTGGCGGCGAAGGCCGTATGCGGCAGCTTCCAGTCGCTGCGCCCGCCCTCGAGCTGCTGCACCAGCAGCAGCCGGGCGGATTGCCAGTCGATCGCGGACGCCTCGACGTCGCGGTAGCGCACCTCGGCGCGCACCGCGACATAGTCGGTCTCCGGACGGCCGATGACCTGCTCGGCCACCGGCGCGGCATCGTAGGTGCGGTTGACGATCCGCAGCACGCCGCCGCCGGCAGCGACCTCGCCGCCATTGTCGTCGATGCGCCAGTCGCGCAGTTCCCCGTCGAAGCCGCTGTCGGCGAGCAGGTTCTCGCCGATCGGGCGGTAGCGGTCGCTCAGGTTGAACAGCGCGATCGTGGCAATGCAGAGAAACAGGATCAGGCCGCCGCGGGTCAGCAGTTCGTAGCTCAGTTTCATGCCGGCCGCTCCGCTTCATCGGCCCACAGCGCGGCATAGGCCGCAAGCAGCTTCGGCACCTCGTAGGGCCAGGCCAGCTCGTTCTCCACCCGGTGCCGGCCGAGGCTCCCCATCCGTTCGCGACGCTCGGGATCGTCCAGCAGCTCCAGGATCTTCTCGGCCATGTCGACAGCGTCGTTGGGCCGGGCATAGAGCGAGGCCTCGCCGGCGGAGAAGCGGCCCTCGGTCAGGTCGAACTGCACGATCGGTTTGCCCAGCGCCATGTATTCCATGATCTTGTTCATGGTCGACTTGTCGTTCATGTCGTTGTGTTCGTCGGAGTTGACGCAGACATCGGCCGTGTTGAGCACCTCGAGCAGGTCCTGATCGGGCACCCGGCCGGTGAAGGTGACATGATCGTCGACCTCGAGCTCGACCGCCAGCGCCTTGAGCTCCTCGAGCGAGGGGCCGCCGCCGACCAGTCCGAAATGCACGTCCCGGCGGCCGCGCACATGCACGATGTGGCGGGCCGCCTGCAGCAGGTAGTGCAGGCCTTCCTGCTGGCCCATCACTCCGACATAGCCCACCAGATAGTCCCGTCCGTTCCGGCGCGCCGGCACCGCGGGCAGCACCCGCAGCCGCTCCAGGCTGGGGCCCGAGCGCACGACATGAACCTTGTCCGCCGGCATGCCGCCGCGCTCGATGGCGATGCGTCGGTAGCTCTCGTTGGTGGCGATGGAGATGTCCGCGGTACGGAAAGTCCAGCGCTCCCAGGCCAGCATCAGGCGATAGAACAGGTCGCGCCGGCCGAACTTGGCTTCATACAGTTCCGGGTTGATGTCGTGATGGTCGAACAGGAACTTCTTGCCGGCGAAGAGCTTGAAGAAACCGCCGATCAGGAAAATGTTGTCCGGCGGATTGCAGGCATGGATCACGTCGAAACCGTGCCGGAACAGCACCCGCCAGGCCAGCAGGAATTCCCAGAACAGGGCGGCGGAATACTCCAGCGCGTAGCCCAGCGCGCCGGAGGCGTCGAGCGGCAGCGGATGGCGGTAGATGTGGATGCCCTCGAGGCATTCGTAGCGCGCCTCGTAGCCCTTGCCCGTCGGGCAGATGATCGCCACCTGGGCGCCCGCGGCATGCAGGGTCGTCGCCTCCTGCCAGACCCGCCGGTCGAACGGCGAGGGCAGGTTCTCGACGATGAACAGGATGCGGCGGCCGGCGAGCGGCCGCGCCTCACCAGCAGATGCCGACATAGCGTCCGTCACCCTGCGTTTCGCCCTTGATGCGCACCAGGTCGATCAGCACCTGATCCGCCCGAAGCCGGCCGGGCAGGTCGTCGAACGCCGGATCGCCGTTGCAGACCACCAGGGTCTCGCCGTGTTCAAGCACGTCGTCGATGCTGTCGACCATCAGGCTGGAGATGTGGGGAATGAGGTTCAGGATGTAGTTCTTGTTGGCCCCGGTCAGCGCCGCGACGCTGACATTGCGGTCGTAGATTTTCAGATCGTGCCCCTTGCCCAGCAGGGTCTCGATCAGCTCGACGGCCGGGCTCTCGCGCAAGTCGTCCGTACCGGCCTTGAAGGAGAAGCCGAGGATGCCGATCCTGCGGCGGCCTTCGGCCAGCACCATGTCGATCGCCCGCTCCACCTGCAGGCGGTTCGAGGGCAGGAGGTGCGAGAGGATCGGCACCTCGACGTCGACACTGCGGGCCTTGTAGGTCAGCGCCCGCACGTCCTTGGGCAGGCAGGATCCGCCGAACGCGAAGCCGGGCTTCAGATAGTAGGGCGAAAGGTTGAGCTTGGTGTCCTGACAGAAGATCTCCATCACCGCATGGCTGTCGATTTCCAGAGCCTTGCAGATGTTGCCGATCTCGTTGGCGAAGCCGACCTTCAGGGCGTGCCAGGCGTTGTCGGCATACTTGACCATCTCGGCGACCTCGATCGGCGCGCGCAGCAGCGGCGCGTCGAGATGTTCGTAGAGGCTGGCCAGGAGGTCGCCGGCGCGGGTGTCGCTTTCCCCGATCACCGTCTTCGGGGGATGGTCGTAGTCGTAGACCGCGGTGCCCTCGCGCAGGAACTCGGGATTGTTGCAGACCCCCAGGTCCTCGCCGGCACGCCGGCCCGAAGCCTCCTCCAGCGTCGGGATCACGAGGTCGCGCATGGTGCCCGGCAGGATCGTCGAGCGCAGCACGACGACATGCCCGCCCTCCTTGTCGCGCAACGCCGCACCGATCTCCTCGCAGACCCGGCGCACATAGTTCAGGTCCAGGCTGCCGTTGGCCTGGCTCGGCGTGCCGACGCAGACCAGGCTGAGATCGCTCTCGGCGACCGCGCGCGCGCCGTCGGAGAGCGCGCTCAGGCGGCCGGCATCGACGGCCTCCGCGATCATCTCGCCCACGCCGGCCTCGATCACCGGAGTCTTGCCCGCGTTGATCAGCTCGACCTTGGTGGGGTTCGGATCCACACCGATGACCCGGTGGCCGTCCCGGGCGAGGCAGGCGGAGGAGACCGCGCCGACATAGCCCAATCCGAAGACGCTGATCCTCATCCCCGTACTCCCGCGGGCGGCTCCACCTCGATGGTGAACCGCGCCTCCAAGCCTTCCCACATCTTCCCGGCGAAGACCAGACGCGAGGCCGGCTGCTTGTGGCCGAAGCGCGGCGAGAACCAGCCGCGCTTGGGCGAGGCCAGGCCGCTCTCGACCCAGCCCTTCAGCGGCCCGGCATGTCGAAGCTGGAGGATCCGTCGATGCTCGCGGTCGGTGACGAGCCAGCCCCGCGAGGACATGCTGACCGTCAGGTCCGGCGCGAACAGGAAGCCCACCTCGATCCGCTCGGCGCCGCCCTCGCCGTCCAGCCAGTCGGTGATGTCGATGCGCCCGGGTGCGATGCGCTCGACCCGGCGGCGATGGCGATAGGCGTAGTTCTCGACGAAGCCGTCATGCTCGGCCTCCACGGCCCAGTGCGCGGGATCGCTGACCACCTCGCGCAGCCGGCAGGTCGCCTTGCGCGACCAGTTGAAGGGACCGGAGATCACCGAGCTGTCGTCGCCGCCGATGCTCAGGGTGTTGTGCGCGGCGGTGCTGCGGAAGTGGTCCCGCCAGTCGGCGCCGGCGTGATAGAGATAGGTGCCGGCATCGATCAGCACCGGGCGGCCGCCGACATGCAGCCAGACGCCCAGGGTGTCGGCATGGCCGTGCGCCGCGATCGCCAGGAATCCCAGCGGGCCGTGGTCGAACACGAACAGGCTTTCGACGCCGAAATCGTGATTGCGGGCGACGCTGTAGCCGCCGTCGGGAAAATGCCGGAACTCCTCGGGCCGGTCGCCGGAGGGGTCGGGAATGCCGAACAGGGCGTTGCGGAACTGCAGGTGCAGGCGCGGCGGCGCCAGTTCCGCGTGGCCCGAATCGGCCGCGAGACAGGACAGCACCGAGTTCACGTAACGGTCGGCGCCGTCGGCGCCGCCGAGCACGAAGCCCTCGTCGTCGTCGCCGATGCGCGGCTGGTTGCCGGCGGCATCGCTGAAGGCCCGCAGGCAGGAACCGACGGTCAGCAGTTTCTGGGTATAGGCATCGGAGAAGGGCGCGCCCAGCAACCGGGCGACACGCTGACACAGCAGCATCCATTCGAGACTGAAGGCCGTGTAGGTCGGCGACTGCTCGGCGCCGACGCCGTCGGCGTGGAACTGCCGCTGGACCTCCGCCTCCAGCACCGCGCGCCCGTAGGCCTGCCAGCGGGACGCCCAGCGGATCTGCGGCGCCAGCGCGCCGAGCAGGAACAGGCCGGCGCCTTCGGCCACGCGGTGATTGTTGGCCGACGAATAGCGCGAGGGATAGCGCTTGAGCCAGTAGCCGTGAGCCGCCAGGCATTCCAGCAGCTTGCGGCGGCGATCGGCCGAGAACCGTTCGGGCCCGAGCAGCGAGCAGACCACGAGCAGGCTGACGATGCGCAGCGCCAGCTCGATGCCGCTGGCCCAGTGCACGCCCCGAAACGGCGGGTTGCCGTCGATCCAGGATTCGACATGTCCGATCACCAGTTCCGCCAGGTCCTCGTCCTCCGCCAGCACCGACAGCGCGGCCAGCGGCTGCAGATACTGCAGGCGGTTGAGCTCCCAGACATATTTCACATCGCCATAGCCCGGCGAGTGGCGATAGCGGACATCGAAGCAGTAGACGTCGTCCGGCCATTCCCTGCCGCTCACCGGATCGAGGTGCCAGCCGGGCAGGCCGCCACGGGCCGGCCAGGCCACGCCCAGCGCCTCGAAACGGTTGTCGCGCACCCGCGCGGCCATGTCCTGCCATGCGGCGATCATGCCGGGCGAGCCGGCGAGCCGGCCGACGCCCTGGGCCAGGCCGGGCAGCGCGGGAAATCCCGCAGCCGCGCCGTCGTCGTTCACCGCCGCGGCGAAGTTGGGAAGCAGCCGCCGGGAGATCGCGCGCCGGACCTGCTCGTGGACCCGGAAGGCGACCTCGGGCGCCGACATCGAAGCCAGCCGGTTGCGGTACCAGCGCAGGCGCTCCAGCCGGCCGCCGCCCCGGCCGGCTGTCCCGGTTTCCTCGGCCTGCGCTTCGTTGCTCACGCCGACGGCCCGTCGCGCATGCGCGCCACCGTACCGGTTGTCGAATATCCCTCCTCGACCTGCGCCAGGAACAGCGAACCGCCCCAGGAGCGGATCTCGCGCACGCCGGGGATCGAGTCGGGGTCGTACTGGTCGCCCTTGACCAGCAGGTGCGGCCGAAGCGCGTTGATCAGATCGACCGGGGTGTCCTCGGCGAACAGCACGACGAGATCGACCATCTCCAGCGCCGCCAGGACGGCCGCGCGGGTGTCCTCGTCCTGCAGCGGCCGGTCCGCGCCCTTCAGCCGGCGCACGGAAGCATCGGTGTTCAGCGCCACCACCAGCCGGTCGGCCCGGTCACGGGCCTGCCGCAGCATCGAGAGATGACCGCGATGCAGCAGGTCGAAGCAGCCGTTGGCCAGTGCCACCGTCTTGCCTTCCTGGCGCCAGCGCCGGGTGCGATCGGCGGCGGTGCCGCGGTCGACCCGCTTGGCCTCGTGCGGGGCGCCGGCGAGCAGGCGCAAGGCATCGGCGATGTCGGCGCTGCCGACCGCGGCGGTGCCGAGTTTCTCGACCGCGATGCCGCCGGCCACCGAGGCGAGACGGGCCGCTTCGGGCAGCGCTGCGCCGGCCGCCAGGCACAGCGCCAGCGCGGCGATCACGGTGTCGCCCGCGCCCGAGACGTCGTAGACCTCGCGCGCGACGGAAGGAAAGTGATGCACCGGCCCCTCGCGCGGCACCAGAGAGACGCCGCGGGCCGAACGGCTGACCAGGATCGCCTCGACCCCGGCATCGGCAAGCGCGGCGCGGGCCGCGGCCTCGACCGCGTCATCGTCGTCGACCGCCAGACCGGTCGCGACTGCCAGCTCCTTCAGGTTCGGCTTGATCACGCTCGCGCCGGCATAGGCCGAGAGCGCCGCGCGCTTGGGATCGACGATCACCGGCAGGCCGGCATCGCGCGCCCGGGCGATCGCGTCGCCCAGGACGGCGTCCGCGAGCACCCCCTTGGCATAGTCGGAGACCACCAGGGCATCGCTTTCGCCCAGCGCCTGGCGCAGCCGCTCGCCGAGCGCGCGCGCCAGGCCGTCTCCCACCGGCCGTTCGGTTTCCTCGTCGGTGCGCAGGAGTTGCTGGCCGGCGGCGACATAGCGGGTCTTCACCGTGGTCGGACGGTCGGGATCGGTCAGCAGGTCGAGAGCCAGCCGGTCCTGGCCCTCGCCGAGGCCGGCCAGAATCCGTCCCGCCTCGTCGTCCCCGCACACCGAGAGCACCCGGGCTTCGCCGCCCATCGCCGCAATGTTGCGGGCGACATTGCCAACCCCACCCAGCATGGCGCTGGCATCGCGCACCTTGAGGATCGGGATCGGCGCTTCCTGCGAGACCCGCTCGGCGCTGCCGTAGACGTAGCGGTCCAGCATGATGTCGCCCAGGCACAGCACCCGCCGGCCGGCGAGATCGTCGAGCAGCGACCGCAGACCGCCGTCGCCGCCGGGACGCGCCGTTTCCTTCACGCTCACGGCGCCACCAGCCCGAGCTCGGTCTCGAGCGCCTGACAGAGCATCTGCCCCAGCATGATGTGCATCTCCTGGATCCGCGCCGTCGTCGTCGACGGCACGATCAGCAATGGATCGGCAAGCCCCGGCAGGGCCCCGCCGTCGCCGCCCGAAAGGGCCGCCGCAACCAGGCCCCGCTCGCGCGCGGTTTCGAGGGCGGCGATGACATTGGCGGAGCGCCCGGAGGTCGTGATCCCCAGCGCCAGGTCGCCGGGCCGGCCCAGCGCCTCGATCTGCCGGGCGAAGATCCGCTCGAACCCCATGTCGTTGCCCGCCGCCGTCAGGGCCGAGGTATCCGTGGTGAGGGCGAGGCCGGCGATGGCCGGCCGGTCGTCCCGGTAGCGCACCGCGAGTTCCGTGGCCAGGTGCTGGGCGTCGCCGGCGCTGCCGCCGTTGCCGAAGAACAGGATCTTGCCGCCGCCGCGGATGGTGCGTACCCAGGCCTCGTGCATCGCGGCGAAACCCGGCGCCAGCTCCGCGCGGACCGCGCGGCAGACGGCCTCGTGCTCGTCGAGGACGGTCGTGAAAAGGGAGAGCGGATCGAACGCGTTCATCGGGTCGCCTTATAGAAGGAAGCAATCTCGTCAAGAAGGGCGCGCAGGTGGTCCCGGCGGATCTCTCGCTGGGCCGCGATCTCCCGGCGGTAATACGCGTTGTCGTCGCAGACCGCCTCGAGGGCCGGGACGAGATCGTCGGCATTGAGTTCGACGAAGCGGGCTCCGCGGGCGAAACTGCTCTCCAGCACCGGCGAGCGGTTGGTCACGATCGGCACCGCCAGGCAGAGCGCCTCTTCCGCCGCCATCTGCATGATGTGGGGCCGGTCCGAGAGCGTCAGCACCGCGGCCGAGCCGCGCAGCAGGTCGAGGTAGGCGGTGCGTTCGAGAAATCCGGTGAACTGCACGTTCCCGGGCCGGCTTTCGATCAGCGCGGCCGGCGCCTTGCGATGGTTGCCGGTCACCCGGAAGGTCAGCTCCGGACAGCGCCGGGCGGCCTCGAACACCATCTCCAGCGGCTCGTCCGGGGCGAACGAGCAGACATAGGCGATCTGCCGGGTGTCGACCGGCGGCGGCGGCGTGGCGATCGCGATCTCGCCGGGGATCTCGGGGATCAGCCGGGTTTCGGCGCCCCAGCCCGCCACCCGGTCGCGTTCCAGCGGATTGTGGTTGATGTTGAACAGGGCATGCCGGGCGCACCAGCGGTAGAGCGGCAGGAACCAGGCCCACTGGCTCTTTCCGAAGGCGCCGGAATGGGAATCGAGGACATAGGGCACGCCCGCCAGCCGGCCGTACAGCGCCGTCAGCAGGACCAGGAAGGGCGGCTGGTTCAGGCAGACCAGGAAGTCCGGGCGCCGGCGCAGCAGCAGCAGCAGGCTCTGGATCATCGAGACGCCGTAGCGCGCCAGCTTGTGCACGGCGCTGCGGTCGTCGAAGGGCCAGATGCAGCACAGCGCGAGATTGAAGCAGCGCGCCGTCATCAGCGAGCGATGGCACTCCGGCTTCCAGACCAGGAACAGGCCCCGGCGGACCGGAAAGGGGGACTCGCCCGGCAGCCAGGGTTCGGGCGGCAGCTCGCGGACAGTCACGTCAGCGGTGACGCCCGGGCGTCATCGCCGGATTGCGGCCCTGACGGGACTGCCGCAGGCGGTTGCTCGCCACATGCCGCGAGGCGAGTTGCCGGCGCGCGTCGAGGGCGCGGAACTGGTGGCGGTAGATCATGATGATGCCGCACATGAACGCGGTGATCGGAATGCCCTCCTTATCGATCAGGATCGGCTGGATCAACGAGGCCACGAACATCGCCAGCAGCGTGAACAGCAGCGCCCAGACCGCCGGGTCGCGCTTGTTGACATAGTCGGAGAGGTGCACGCCGAGCAGGCCCGAGAGCAGGCCGATGCCCCAGGCGAGGTAGAGCACCACGCCGACGATGCCGAACCGGAACAGCGTACCGATGATGCCGATGTCGGAGGGGAAGAAGCCGATGCCGTAGAGCTGCTGGAAGGAAACCGAGTGGTAGCTGGCCTGGCCCTGGCCGAGCAGCGGGTTCTCGAGAAACACCCGGATGGCGATCTGGATCGAGTGATAGCGCGCCACCAGCGAGGCGTCGCCGGAGAAGAACTCGACCAGCAGATCCAGCACGAGGCCGGAGATCGATACCAGCCCGCCGATCACGAAGGGGGTGATGAACAGGGTCGCCCGCAGGCGGTAGCGGCCGGCGAAGAACAGGAAATAGCCGAGACAGGAGGCGAGCAGCGCCGCGAGATGCATCCGCGGCACGTTCAGCAGGAAGATGCTGCCGACGATCACCAGCACGAAGAGCACCATCGGCAACGCCTGGATATGTTCCTTCAGGAACATCCGCCGCAGGTTGTAGGCCAGCAGCAGCACGAAGATGAACACCGGGCTCTTCAGCCGCACGCCCCGCCAGGCATCGAGCGTGACCAGCCGCCGTTTCTCGGGATCGGCCGAGCGGGCATATTCCTCCAGCGGCAGGACGAGGAAGGCGACGACATAGATCAGCGCCGCCACCATCAGCGCGGCGAACAGCACTTCCTTGATCTGCCGCAGGGTCACGCCGGCCAGGAAGCAGAGATAGACCAGCGGCGCCAGCAAGAAGAACAGGAAGAAGCGCAGGGCCAGCAGGCTCGGCAGCGTCGGCGCCCCGGTGTTCAGGCTGAACACGGTGGCATAGGTCACCATCACGCCGGCGATCAGCACCGCCGGCATCGCGACCACCTTGGCCCAGGTGCCGATGCCCAGCGGCACGGTCAGGGACAGCCAGACGAACGTCAGGATCGTCAGCAGGGCCGCGCCTTCGAGGAAGGGCAGCTGCGGTACGTATTCGTCGATGCCCAGGGCGCCGGCGAGACAGATGAACAGGATGCCACGCAGCACCAGGGATTGGCTTAACGCCATCGTGCCGTCCCGTTACGCTGTGGTCGTACGCGATTCACCCGGCGTGCCCGCACGATACAACAGGCAGGATGAAAGCCATACTCCAGCAAGTTCCGGACCGCCCGCGACAGCACCGGCCCGCTCCCGCCGCGGCAATCGCCCGACTGTCCCTCGTCCTGGCGCTGCTCGCCGCGGCCCTGACGGCCGGCGGACCGCCGGCGCTGGCGGCCAACGAACTCAGCGAGATCGAGAAGAAGTACATCGTCGATATCGAGCCGCAGGAGCACTACTACAACGAGAAGCTTCTGGCCGCCGCCGACCGTCTGCGCGGACCGATCGACATCTCCGAACGCCGGAACCTGTTCGGCTACCAGTTCACCGGCGAGTTCGAATGCCCGCAGGTCCCCCAGGCGATCAAGTTTCTCGAGCCGCCGGACTTCGACCGCAACCGTTCGGGTTGGTACCGGCGAATCCGGCCGCTCTACTACTATCTCGACATGCTGGTCGCGCTGTCCGACGAATATGTCCTGGTGCAGCCGGCTTCCGGCCGCATCGCCGCCTGCGTGCTCGACTGGCTGCATGCCTGGGGCAGCAAGGGCGCCATGGTGCATGGCGATCCCAAGAACCATGCGGGCAAGGTCGAGCGCCGCTGGTTCTCGGGCACGATCGCCTGGGTCTGGCTGAAGATCCGCGATCATGACGGGCTCGATCCCGCCAAGACGAAGCGGGTGCTGCAGTGGATCGGCAATCTCTCGTCGCGTTCGCTGAACACCCACGCCGAGTACAACAACCACGCCTACTGGGAAGGCCTGACGGCGATGCTGAACGGCGTGGTGCTGAACCAGAAGGTGCTGTTCGACTTCGGTGTCGGCCGCTACCGCCTGGCGATGGCGCAGATGCAGGCCGGCGGCAAGCTGCCGCGGGAAATGAAGCGCGGCTGGCGTTCGCTGGACTATCACAATTTCGCGCTCGAACCGCTCGTGCTGATGGCCGAGATCGCCGAGGCGAACGGCGTCGATCTCTACGGCATGGAAATCGACGGCAACGACATTCACGACCTGGTCGGGTTCGTGCTCGACGGCATCGAGGATGTCGAGACCCACATGCAGTACAGCAAGTATCGCCAGCTGATGTGCTTCGTCTGCTCCGCGGCGCTGGACTGGATGGAACCCTATTACGCCCGGTTCGAGAACCCCCGGATGGTGAAGTTCCTGAAGTGGCGCCGGCCGTTCATCAACCGCCGGGTCGGCGGCGACCAGACCCTGGCCTACGGCGTGAAGGACCTGCCGGAGACCGAGTGAGGCCGGGAGTACCGGTCAGGTCTGCAGGAACCAGGAATTCTCGCCGTCGATCGCCAGCGCGGTGAGCTGGCCGGTGGCATAGGCCCCGGTGTCGATGCCGATCCGGTTCGGACGGTCGTCCACCTCGTTGCTGATCGAATGGCCGTGCACGACGCAGTAGCCGTGATCCGCGGTGGAATTCAGGAAACTGTTGCGGATCCAGATCAGGTCGTCGGGATCCTGCTTTTCCAGCGGCACGCCGGGCCGGACGCCGGCATGCACGAACAGATAGTCGCCCTCGACATGGGTCAGCCTGAGCCCGCGATAGAAGGCGAGATGTCGCTCCGGCAAGGCCTCGAGGAAATCGAGCCGCGCCTGCACCAGGTCCTCGTCCTCGCGCGGATTTGCCGGCAGGGCGACGCCGTAGGAATGCAGCGTCGTGTTGCCGCCGTTGTGCAGCCAGTTCACGCCGCCTTCGGTGGTCTCGACGAAGTCGAGCAGCATGTCCTCGTGATTGCCCATCAGGTGCACCGCGGCGAAGCCGGCGGGCGGCCCGGCGATCAAGCGGTCGACCACCTCGCGGCTGTGCAGGCCGCGGTCGATATAGTCGCCGAGATAGACGATCAGGCGTTCGTCCCGCGCGTTCGCCGCGTCGGCGGCGATCATGCGGTGCAGTTCGTCCAGCAGGTCGACGCGGCCGTGAATGTCGCCAATGGCATAGACGCGGCAATCCCCGGGCCCGCGCACCGCCGCCTTCCTGCCGCCCCAGAGCCACTTGAACATGAGGGCCTTATATCCGCGCCGGAGCGATCATGCACCCGGGCGACGGCACGGATCGCCACGCTTTTTTTCCAAGTCAGTCGGGCGAAACCGAATCCCGCTCCCCGTCCTTCGGCGGGGTCGAGAAATGTTCCCAGTTGTCGCGGAAACCGCGATTGTCGAGCAGGTTCAGGAGCGCGCTGACGGGCCGGCGGTCGAAGGCGCTGCCGCTCTGCTCCATCAGCGCCGCCGCGGCGCGGTCGAAATCCAGGCCGGCCCGCCAGGAGCGGGCCGAGACCATGGCGACGAAGGCGTTGGCGACGGCCAGGATCCGGGCGGACTGCAGGATCTTCTCGCCGGCAAGCCCGTTCGGACTGCCGCTGCCGTCCCAGCGTTCCTGGATCTGCCGGATCGTGTCGGCCACCGGCATGCCGAAATCGATCTGCTGGATCAGCTCCGCACTGGTCAGGATGCTGTCGCGCACCTGGGCAAGTTCGGCGTCGCTGAGGATGCCGGTCTTGGTCAGCACCTCGCGGGGCACGAAGACCTTGCCCAGATTCATCAGCGCGCCGGCGATGTCGGTGCAGCGGACCTCGTCCTCGTCGAGGGACATCTCGTCGGCGATCTCCCGTGCCACTTCCGAGACCCGCGCGGAATGGTGCGCGGAGAAGGGATCACGCCGATCGACGATGGTGACCAGGGTCTCGATGAGCTGGCGCATGATCCGCTCGCGCGCCTCGCGCTCCTCGACGAAACTCGTGACGTCGTCCAGCACCAGCAATACCGCCGCGCGTTCGCCGGCGGCATCGGGCAGCGGAATGTGGGTCGAGCGCAGCAGGCGGGTGCGCCCGTCGGGCAACACCATCTCGTTGGTCTCCTCGCGCATGCCGTGGACCAGCGCCTCGCCATTGAGCTTGTGCAGCCGGTCGCCCAGCCGCGGCCCGAAGGCGCTGGTCAGGCTCTTGCCGGTCAGCTCGCCGGCCTCCACGGCGCCCAGCACGCCCGCCATGCGGTTGGCGAAGCTGATCGCGCCACCGCGGTCCACCGCGATGGTCGCGGTCGGCTGACCGTCGCTCACCGCCTGCAGGAAACTGGACAGTTCCGCGAGCCGGGCGCTCGACTGGCGCTGCCGCTCGGCCGATTGCGCGGCGCGCAGCGAGGTACCGTGGCGCCACAGGCCGAGCACGGCGAGCACCAGCACCGCGAGGCCGAGCAGCAGCCCGGTCAGCAGCACGCTCAGACGCCTGTCGCTGGCGCCCAGCGCCTCGCTGCGATCGACCTTGCGCAACAGCAGCCAGGGCAGGCCGGGCACCGCGCGCGCGGTCGCCAGCACTTCGGTGCCGCGATAGTCGAGATAGAGGCCGAACCCGCCGGGATCCTCCAGCAGGGCGGCCGCCGCGAGATTCTCGGTCTTGCGGCTCAGGGTGCGCTGGAAGGCCGCCGTACCGTCGGCCAGCGGCGACAGGTAGCGCACCAGCCCGCCCTCGGCGCGAATGAGCAGGCTCTCGGCGCTCTGCAGCACTTCGCCGGGCTGGCGCAGCGCCTCGAAGAAGCGCGCGTCGAGCTGGCGGATGCCAAGCACGTAGCCGACCACGTCCGAGGCGCTGCGGTCGCCCTGCACCGAATAGACCGGTTCGAGAAAGGCGACGGCCGGGCGCTCGTCATGGCCCGCGAACACATCGAGAAAGCCCGGCGCGCCGGCCGGGGTGCTTTCGCGCAGGGCGGCGAGAACCGGTTCGAACGGCGGCATGCGCTCGCTGGCGACCAGCGCCCGGCCGTCGGCGGCCAGGAACACCAGGCCCGATCCGGCGCGACGCTCCACGTTGGCGGCAATCTCTGGCCCGGAATCCTCGGCGACGAAACCGGACTGCCGGGCGGTAAGGACAAGCAGGTTGCGCAGATAGTCCTGCTGGCCTTCGCGGTCGGTCACCTGTTCGAGATCGCCGGTCAGCGAGAGTTCCGTGAGGAAGAGCTGCAGCGAGACATTGTCCGCGAGATCGCGCACCACCGCGCGGGCGCGGCCGACATTCTCGCGCACCGCGGCGACCCGGCTGTCCGCGACGATGCCGAGGCGGACCTGCCAGTCGAGCCGGGTGCGTTCGCGCTCGTTCTCGACGAAGCGGAAGATGCCGAACGCCGAGGCCAGGGCCAGCAGCGCCAGCAGGCCGAGAACGATGAAGGTCGAGCGCCTGGCACGCCGTTCGACGGCCTGGGTGCCGCCGCTTTCCCCGGCGCTCGCCCCTGCCCCATCCATTGCCTGATCGCTCATCGCAACCCCGATCCGTTTGTCTTATTCTTGCGCGCAGACCGTTTCCGACCCGGACCGCGCGGCAATCCTGCACGCCGCGTTCCGGCGAGACCAGAACAGAATCGTTCACACCGCGTTAACGCGAAGCCGACAAGATTCGCCGATGGCCGCCGCCAGCTCCAGACCCGTCCTTGCGATCCTGCTTGCCGCCGCCTGCCTTCTCGCGGCCGCCGGCGACGGACGGGCGAAGAAGGCCGAAAGAGCGGGCCTGTTCCGCAGCACCGAGGTGCACAACAAGAACCTCAAGCCGTTCGGCAAGTGGACCGACGCCCTCGAACGCCATTTCCGGCAGGCCAGCCTGCGCGAGGGCGACTGCCGCGAGCGCAGTTTCAATGCCTGCCACGCCCGCAAGTGGGAAGCCCTGATCGCCGAACTGAAGGAACAGTCGCTGGCGGCCAAGCTGAAAGGCGTCAACAGCTTCATGAACACCCACCGCTACGTGGTCGACCCGATCAACTGGGGCGTGAAGGACCACTGGGCGACGCCGGGCCAGTTCTTCGCCAAGCACGGCGACTGCGAGGACTACGCGATCGCCAAGTATCTGACGCTGCGCCGGCTCGGCGTGCCGGACAAGTATCTGCGCATCGTCATCCTGCAGGACCTGAACCTGAAGGCGCCGCACGCCGTGCTGGCGGTCTACACCAACCGCGGCGCCCTGATCCTGGACAACCAGATCAGCCAGATCGTCTCCGAACAGACCATCCGACACTATCGCCCGATCTATTCGCTGAACGAGGGCGGCTGGTGGCTGCACCGCCCCGCGCAGTAAGACGCCGGTTCGTCCCGGGTCGATTCAGGAGCTCCGGCGCGACCGCATTGGTCGTTGAATAATACTATTCATATCAATAGTTTATGTCTCGCGATGGAGGGACAGGGTTCAATATTCACGCGTTCGCCGACGGTCCTGCTCGGATTGTTGCGGTTCGGCGATATCGCCATGGTCGTTGTCTGTGGCGTCGCCGCCTATTTCTGGCGCCACGGGTTCACCGAACTGCCCGAACGCTACTGGCTGGCGCTGGCCATCGCGGCCCTGCTGACGGCCCAGATCTTCCACTTCTCCCGCCTCTACATGTTCTCGGTGCTGGACCGGCTGTTTCGCCAGCTCGGCCTGCTGCTGCCCGCCTGGGGCGCCGTCGGCATGCTGCTGATCGCGATGATGTTCTTCACCAAGACCGGCGAGGACTTCTCGCGCGTCTGGGCGGCGACCTGGTTCGCCGCCAGTCTCGCCGGTTTCGCCCTGGTCCGGATCTGGTTGAAGATCAGCCTGATGCGCTGGCGCGCCCAGGGCCAGCTCAACCGCAACGTCGCGATCGTCGGCGCCGGGGCGCACGGTCGGCGGCTGATCGAGCACCTGCTGGCCCAGAGCGAGAGCGGCGGGTTCAACCTGATCGGCCTGTTCGACGACCGCACGACGCGCATTCCCGCGCACGACATCGAGGGCGTGCCGATCCTCGGCAGCGTCGACGACCTGATCGAGCAGTCCCGCAGGAAGCGGATCGACCAGGTGATCATCGCCCTGCCCTGGACCGCCGAGAACCGGCTGGTGCAGATCATCAACAAGCTGCGCCAGTGCCCAGTCGACCTGCAGCTCTGCCCCGAGGATATCGGCTTCCGCCTGTTCGAGCGCCGCATCGACTACACCGCCGGCGTGCCGATGATCACCGTGTTCGAGCGCCCGCTGACCGGCTGGAACTACGTGCTCAAGGAAATCGAGGACCGGGTGCTGGCGGCGCTGATCCTGCTGCTGGTCTCGCCGCTGATGCTGCTGATCGCGCTGGCGATCAAGCTGGAGAGCAGCGGTCCCGTGCTGTTCCGCCAGCAGCGCTACGGCTTCAACAACAACCTGATCACCGTGCTGAAGTTCCGTTCGATGTATCACGGCCGCGTGCCCGATGCCGAGCAGGGGACGCCGCAGGCCCAGCGCCACGACCCGCGCATCACCGCGGTCGGCCGTTTCCTGCGGCGCACCAGCCTCGATGAACTGCCGCAATTCCTCAACGTGCTCGAGGGCAGCATGTCGATCGTCGGACCGCGACCGCACGCCGTGGCGCACAACCAGCAGTACGGCGAGGTGATCAACCAGTATTTCGGCCGCCACCGGGTGAAGCCCGGCATTACCGGCTGGGCGCAGATCCACGGCTATCGCGGCGAGACGGAAACGCTCGAAAAAATGGAGAAACGCGTCGAGTACGATCTCTACTACATTGAAAACTGGTCCCTGATGCTGGATCTGAAGATCATCTTCCTGACCCTGTTCGTCGGGTTCGTGCACGAAAACGCCTACTGAGCCCGCCCCGACGCGGCCGTGGCCCTATCGCGGAGCCCTCCTGCATGACCCCCCGACGCGCTTCCGCCCCCTGACCGCCGATGTCCGCGGTCCTGTACTGGCTGTTCGTCTTCCTGGTCGCCCTGGCGCCACTGCCGCTCGGCGGCAACCGCCCCGGCCTTTGGGCGGCAATGGCGGTGCTGGTCGGCGTGCTGCTGCTCGGCTGGGTGGTGGCCGGACGCCTGACCCCGCACGAGCCGCTGTCGCTGCACCGCCTGCGCGGCCCGCTGGTCCTGTTCGCGGGCCTGATCGCCTGGTTCTTCCTGCAGACCGCCCCCTTCCTGCCTTCGGCCTGGCATCATCCCGACTGGGCCGCCGCCGCCGCGGCGATGGACCGGCCGCTCGCCGGCGCCATCAGCCTGTCGCCCGAGGCCACCGTCGACGGGGCGATGCGGTTCCTCGCCTATGGCGGCGTCTTCCTGCTGGCCTGCCAGCTCGGCCGCGACCGGCAGCGCGCCCGGCGGTTCCTGTGGTGCCTGGCGCTGGCCGGCCTGGGCTATGCGGTCTACGGCCTGTGGTCGCTGCTCAGCGAGGCCAACATGATCCTCTGGTACGACCGCTGGGCTTATCGCGACAGCGTGTCCGCCACCTTCGTCAACCGCAACTCCTTCGCCACCTATGCCGGACTGGTACTGCTGGTGACCATCGGCCTGCTGATGCAGGCGCTGATCGAGGCGGAATACGAGGCGCATGTCCGCCGCGATCACAGGGTCGCCTATTTCGAGCAGTTCGCCGCGCGGGGCTGGCTGCTGATGGCGGGGGTGATGCTGCTGTCCGGCGCCATCCTGCTCAGCCATTCGCGCGCCGGCTTCGCCGCCATGACGCTGGGCATCATCACCCTGGTCGCCCTGCGCTTCTTCGCCGGCAATGCCGCCCGCGGACTGTCGCTGCTGATCTTCGGCGCCGTGGCCGTGCTGCTGGCGCTGGCCGGGGGCGCGACGATGGCCCGCTTCGATGCCAGCTCGGCCGACGATCTGGACTGGCGCCTCAAGCTCTACGGCGACGTCTGGCAGGCGATCACCGCCTATCCCCTGACCGGGACCGGGCTCGGCACCTTCGAGAATGCCTTCCGGCCGTTCCGCAGCGAGGCCCTGATCTCGCTCAGCGGCATCGACAAGGCCCACAACAGCTACCTGGAGTTCGCGATGGAAGCGGGCCTGCCGGCGCTCGGGGTCCTGCTGGCGATCTTCGCCATGCTTGTCGGCATCTGCATCCGCGGCCTCAGCCGGCGCCAGCGCGACACCATCTATCCCGCGGTGGCGCTGTCGGCGACGGTGCTGGTGGCCGCCCACGCGCTGGTCGACTTCTCGCTGCAGATACCCGCCGTGGCGATCACCTACATGGCGATCCTCGGCATCGGCGTGGCGCAGTCCTGGTCGACCCGGAACGGCGAGCCGGAAGGCGAGCCGCACGCCCAGCCACAGCGTCGCCGGCGCAGGTCCCGGACCAAGCCGACCTGACCCGGCCGGGCGACCGTCTCTAGCTGCGCGCCAGCAGCGCCTCGCGGTAGAAGCGGTCGAAGGACCTGAGCAGTTCGGGTTGGGCCAGCAGGGCCTGGCGAACCGGGGCCAGGGCGTGACGCCGCAGCGTCGTCGCGATCAGCGATTTCACGTCGTGCCAGGCCAGGGCCCGGATGTCGGCCCGGGCGATCCTCCGGTCGTCCTCGCCAAGCTGCGGCCAGTACAGCAGGGCGAGATCGAGCCGCCGGTACTGCAGCGCCCGTTCGTTCGGCGCCAGGTGCAACGCCCGCGACAGGGCCGCCGCGCCGGCGGCTTCCCGGCCGTCCCGCAGCAGATGACTCTGGGCCAGGCGCAGCCAGACATAGGGGTCGCCCGGATCCAGGGTCAGGCTGTGGCGATGGGTGGTGACGAGGCGCTGCGGCGGCACCGCCGGCGGAATGTCGCCGAAGCCGTGACGCAGGCCGAGGCGCATCAGGATGAGACCGCGCTCGCCCGAATGCACCGCCCCGTCATGCCGCTTCAGCGCCGCCGCAAGCGTGCGTTCGGCCAGCGCCAGTTCGTCGTCACCGACCGCGATCCCGCGGTCGATCTGCCAGAGAACGTGATCGGACGGCGCGGCCTCCAGTGCCGCCATAACCCGGGGCCAGCCGAGCGCGATCAGCGCCAGCCCGGCGCACAGGCAGAGCGCGCCGTGCGCCGGCGAGGGCCGGCGGCGGCGGTGGGTCCGGCCCGCTTCAGCTCTGGTAGTAGCGCTGGTTGGCGCCATAGTAGTAGCGGTAACCGCCGTAGCCGTAGCCCGAATGCTTGCGGGTATCGACCTGGGTCAGCACCAGGCCGGCGAGATCGGCATTGCCGTCCAGCATCTGCCGCACGCCGGCGGTCACGGCCTCGCGCCGGGTGACGCCCCAGCGCACCAGGTAGACGGTCTTGTCGACCCGGCGCAGCAGCACCATCACGTCGGAGACCGCGAGCACCGGCGGGGTGTCGAAGATCACCAGGTCGTAGGTCGCCTTCAGGCGCTCGATCAGTTCAAGCATCCGCCGCGAACCCAGCATGTCGGTCGGATGCGGCACGTGATGGCCGGCGGAGATGTAGTGGGCGCCCGAACGGTCGTCGATGTCCACGACATCCTCGAGCGCGCACTCGCCGCCGAGATATTCCGCCAGGCCGCGAATGTTCGGCACGTCGAAGGCCTCGTGCAGCGAGGGATGGCGCATGTCGCAATCGACGATGATCGTGCGCTGGCCGGCCTTGGCCGACGACCGGGCCACCGAGGCCGCGACCGAGGTCTTGCCCTCGGCCGGCATCGAGGAGGTGAACAGCACGGTCTTGGGCGCCTGCGGACCGGACAGCAGCACCGAGGTGCGGATGGTCCGGATCGCTTCGGAATAGACCGAGTTGGGCTTCTCGACGATGACGTCCTGCGGCTCCTGGTTGCGGATGCCCATGGAGCGCAGCTTGGGGACGATGCCGATCGCCGGCACGCCGGTGACCTGCTCGAGCTGCGGCATCGAACGGAAGCCGGAATCGAGCTGCTCGAGAATGAAGACCAGAACGATGCCCACCGCGATCGATGCGAACAGGGCGAGCGCCATGATCAGGCCCTTGCGCGGATAGGAGGGACTGGACGGCGGCACCGCCATCGAGATCAGCCGGGCGTCGGCGCGCTGGATCTGCTGGCCCTGCAGGTCGAGTTCCTTGAAGCGCTCGAGCACGGAATCGCGCACCGCGATCTGGGCCTCGACGTCCGCCTGCAGCGCCTCGAGCGTCACCAGGTTCTCGTTCTGCTCCTTGATCTGGTTTTCCAGATCGGTGACCGCGTTGAACAGGCTGAGTTCGCGGACCTCGGCGATCTCCAGCTCGTTGCCGAGATTGAGGGCGATCTTGGCGACTTCCTCGTCGATCTTCTTGCGGATGTCGAGCAGCTCGTTCTTCTTGTTGATCAGCCGGGGATGCTTGCCGCGGAGCTGCGTCGAGAGATCGGCAAAGGCGCGCGAGACCTCGGCTTCCTGCTCGCGCAGGCGCTGGATCAGCTGGTTGTTGAGCACGCTGAGCGCGGTGTTGCCGCCGTCGGGATTCTCCAGCAGCTTCTGGACCTGGTCGAACCGGGCCTGGGCCTCGATGCGCTCGTTGCGCGCGCGGATCAGGTCGGCGTTGAGCTGCGCGAGCTGCTGGCCGAGCAGGTCCGCCTGGCCCTTGATGTCGGTATAGCCGACCTCTCGGCGATGGGCTTCGAGCTTGCGCTGGGCCTGTTCGACCTCGGCCTTCAGCACCTCGAGCGATTCCCGGAGCGCGCCGACATCCTGGGCCGAGCGCTCCGACTTCTTGGTGATGGTGTCGGTGACGTATTCCTGCGACAGCGCGTTGGCGTAGACCGCGGCCAGATAGGCGGAGGGATATTCGTAAGACACCGTCAGCACGCGCGAATTCTGCGAGGAGGTGACCCCGACGCCGAGCAGGAAATTGTCGATCACCGCGTCGACCTCGAGTGCGAGCTGCTGGCCCTCGGTCAGCGGCACGACGACTTCCTCGGCTTCCTTCGACTGCTGCAGCTGCAGGCGCACCCATTCGGGCAGCAGGGCGCGCGGATCGAAACCGCTCAGGTGGTCGAGCAGCGATGCCGGCGCCCGCAACGAGGGATCGTCCTTGGCCAGCTCGGCCAGCGCCGCCTCGGCGCGCTGCTTCGCGTAGGGATTGAAGTAGGGGTTTTCCAGCAGGTTCAGGCGACCGCTGTCGGCCACGACCCCCTGCAGGTCGGCGGCGCGCCGGGCCTGCTCCCAGGCCTCGCGGTCGCTCTCGTCGATCTCCGCCAGCAGCGTCATCTGGTCGATCTCGAGATCCCGCAGCACCAGTTTGCGGACCAGCTCGCGCGACATCAGGATCGCGGCCTCGGTGTCGTTGCGCTGGAAATCGAAACCGCCGGCCTGGAAGACCCGCTGGAAATCCAGCGGACCGGTCTGCGGCTCCTCGATCAGCACCTGGGCGGAGGCGACGTAGCGCGGCACCGCGCGCTGCAGGAAGAAGAAGGCCGCCACCAGGAACAGGACAGAGGTGAACACGATCGTCCACTTGCGCCGCCACAGCATGTGCAGCAGCTGGCGCAGGTCGACCATGGAATCGCCGGACTGGCCGATCGTGGCGCTGAGGTGACCCGGCGCCATCGGCGGGTAGCCGGGGCCGAAAGGCTGTGCGTGCGGCTGGCCCTGCGGCGCGCCCGGTCCGACGAGCGGAACCTGCGGGTCGGCGGAAAACGCCGGCGCGTCCTCGAGGAAATCCTCGGGGTTGCGTCGGCCGTCGTTCGCCGGCACCGGCATGTAGGTGATGTTGCTCATCCCCTAGCCGTTCCCGTGTCCCGAATCTGTATCGCCGTGACCCACATTAGGATTCCCAGCCTGGTTCCCTGTTTCAGATCCGTACAGGTCATTGTCCGATCCCTGTACATGGCATCCGAGTCTCAAGGAACATGCCTAAATTTCAGTGTGTTACCCTAACAATCTCAACCTGGCCTTTAATGAATCGTCTGAACGCTTGGTTCAACCGCATTTTGTTGTGGTTCGTCAGACTCATCTCGTCCACATCTTGATTGTTTTGATAAAATGCTCTGCAAATCACGCGCCACGCGAATCACTTCACAAGGACTCGTGATCGGCCGGGCCGGCAGAGGGGGCGCGACGGCGCGCCGTCAGATGGCCGACAGGGCGGCGATTGCACGGCGTTCCGGTCGGCGTCGGGGCGCCGCCGGGGCGCCCATCCTTCAGAACAGGCGGCGCTGGATCTGGATGGTGTCGCCCGGGAAGACGAGGGTGTCGAGCCGGGCGCGATAGCGCACGCCCTGGCCCTCGGCGTTCTCGCGAACGATGATCACGGGTTCCTCGCGGGCCCGCTTGGTGTAGCCCTCGGCGACGGCGATCGCCATGCGGACGGTGATCCCCAGCGTGTAGTCGTAGCGGCCGGGCTTCTCGACCTCGCCGAGAATGAAGAACGGCCGGTACTTGGTGATCTCGACGCTGACCTTGGGTTCGACGATGTAGTCCTCGTTCAGCCGGCGGGCGATCTCGTCCTGCAGTTCATGCACCTGCAGCGGCGCCGCCACGACCTGGCCGAGCAGCGGCAGCGTCACGCGCCCGTTGGCGTCCACCGTCGCCTCCGCCGACAGGTCGGGATGACCGAACACGGTGACATTGAGCTTGTCCCCGGGGCCCAGACGGTACTCCGCAAGCTGCGCCTGCGCCGCACCGGACACGAGCAGCAGCAGACCGGCGATCAGGCCGAGACGGCGGAACAGAATACCCATGGCGCGCTCTCCCTGGCGGTTGCGGACGTCCGAAGGGGCGGACACTACAACTGGAAACCAAGATTTATGCCAAGTACGTCGGCTTCAAAGGCATTGTCCCGGTCTGACGAATCCGTGATCAGGCGTTCGTAGCGCCCCTCGAGAAAGATGTTCTTCGACAGCAGGTAACGCGCGGACAGGGCGAAGCGATAGATGTCGTCCTCGCGGCTGGAACCGGCCGCTGCGGCGAAATCGACATCCTGGAAGCTGAAGGTGCCGGACAGCACGAGATTGGGCAGCGGGTCCCATTCCGCGGTCAGGCTGAGGCTGGAGGATTCCGAGCCCGAACCGCCGACCACGTTCTGGTCCGAGAAGTCCCGGCTGAAGGTCAGGTCGAAGGTGTTGGTCGGGGTCGGGTTCCAGACGATGCGGGCGTCGTAGGAGAACCCTTCGACGCCGGCGATGGCCTTGTCGGTGAAGTCGCGGGTGAAATAGCCGGCGCCGACTTCCGCGAAGGTCACGGCGGAGACGTCGTAGGTCAGGCCGCCCAGCAGCCGCATGCCGGTGTTCTCGCGGTTCAGGCCGCTGGCGTCGCGCGAGCGGCGGAACTCGCGCTGGCTGTAGGCCGGGGCGATCCAGGCCACGGTCCCGGGCTGGAACTCGTAGCCGAGGCGCAGCACGTGGTCGTGGTCGTAACGGTCGAGGAAGTCGTTGTCGGTCTGGTCGACGTCGCGGAAATTGGTGAAGTCGTAGGTATAGGTGTAGCGCACCGAGTAGGGATCGAGCTTGTAGCTCCAGAGCGCCTGCAGGTCCCAGGAGGTCTGCACCGACGGATCGGTGCCCTGGAAGGCCTGGTCGATGGCGCCGCGCGAGACATGGTTGCGGGTGTACTGCGCCGAGAGGTCGAGGAAGGTGTCCTCGTCGATGTCGATCCGCGGCTTCATCGAGACCGTGTAGTCGGCGTAATCCTCCTTGCCGAAGTCGGCGTAGCGGCCGATCTCGGTCGAGGCGGCCAGGGTCAGCTTGTGCTGTTCCCAGTCCGATTCCAGCGTCAGGCCGGGCTTGAACACGGTAATGAAGTCGCCGTCTGTGCGTCCCGACCGGCCGGTGGAATCCGTGTCCGGGTCGCGGAAGATGTTGCTGTCGAAATCGGTACCGATTTCCAGCGACGGCTTCAGGATGAAGTCGTCGAGCCAGCCGTCCGCCAGGCGCATGCGGGAGAGGTCGAAGCGGTCGAAGAAACCCTGCTTCTCGTCGTCTTCCACCCGCTCCAGCCCGGCGCCCTCGAGAGCAGGCGACTTCAGCCGCACGAGACCGTCGCCCGAAGCCTCGCCCAGGCTGTCCTCGCGGCCCATGACGAGATCGAGGGGGAACTGCAGCGCCTGGCCGAGACGCAGGCCGATCGGATCGAACTCCGGACGGGCGCGGCTGCCCACCCGCTCCTTCAGCGCATCGGCCTCGGCCTTGAGGTCGTTGGCGAGATTGATGGTCTGGGCGGCGAGCGGCGCGGGCAGCGCCAGCGCCAGCGCCAGAACGGACAGGCGGACGCCGCGCCCCCCGGGGCGCCGTCCGTTGTTGTCCGCCTGCATCGGCCTGCCGTTCAGGATGCGTTCAGTTCGGGCTCACCACGTCGTTGGGTCGCGCGACCGGTTCGTCCAGGTCCAGCAGCTCGGCGCGTTCGCCGGGGCCGGCGGCCGAGGCCACTTCCGAAAGCAGTTCGCCGACCGCGGAGGCGATCTCCTCCTTGGCGTTCAGCACGCCTTCCTGGTTGCGCGCGGCCAGCTCGTAGGCGTCGGGCGAGAGGGCGAGGACGCCGGAATCCTCGGCCGGCTCGATGATCAGGCCGGTGATGTAGGAATTGCCGGCGATCAGGTCCTGGATGTCCAGGCTGATGGCGCCCTTGTCGACGTCGATATCGGTGACGATCATGCCGCCGGTCCGGGTGCCGGTCGCGCTCTGGCGGGCCTGGTCGAGCAGTCCACCCTCCAGCGCGGTCGGCTGGGTCAGCGATTCAGCGCTGGCATTGTCCGAAGGCGCCCGCAGGTTGGGGCGGGACCGTCCGAGAAAGGCCTCGTCGACCCAGTTGTCGGGGGTCTGGCGCGCCACGTTCAGGCGCACGCCGTTGATGTTGAGCGCGCCGCCGAAGGGCTGCACGGTCTGGTCGTCCACGCCGGTATTGTCGGTCAGCAGCACCACCCGCCAGCGCCCGTTGGGCACGTCCACGCTGAAGCGGCGCAGGCCTTCCATGCCGTCGGTCAGCAGCGGATCGCCGTTGGGCCGCCGCAACGCGCGAACCGGCTGGTTGGCAAGACGGGGGTCGCTGGCGGTGACCCGGGTGAAGCCGGGCATCGTGTCGCCGTCGGCCGGGCCGAAATCGAAGCCCAGCGCGTTCTGGGCAAGCTGGAAGTCGGCAAGGACGCTGACCTTGATGATCTTCAGGGAGGTCATTGCATCGTCCGCGGCCTGCGAGATCACGTTGGCGGTTTCCGCGATCAGGACCGAATCCTGTGCCGCCTCGGATTCCGGCAGGGCGCTGATCAGATCGAGGGCGCGCTGCGAGATGCCGCCGGGATTGGCCCGGCCGCCCTCGAGATAGGCCCGCACGAGTTCGAGACCCTCGGGCGTGCCGGAAAGGGCGCCCTGCAGGGCATCGACCCGGCTGACGCCCTGGGCGTCCGCGCGACCGGTCGCGGCGAGCGCGAGAACGAGCGCGAATCCGAACGCGGCGAGCGTTGATTTCCCTCTCGACTGTCCAATCTGAAGCATGGGCGGGATGGTGCTCCGTTGCGGGCGGGTCACACTGTGACCTGCAAGTTCGGGACCATCGAACCTACCACGGATCGTGTCTCGAGACACAAAATATAGTATGTTGGGCGCGTTCGCGTCGCTGCCCATCGTAGACGAAGGCGAACACGGAGCGTCAATGTCCCATTCCAGGACAGTATCGGAAGCCGATCCGACGCCCCCCGGCGATCCCGCGGGACCGGTCGTCGGCGTGGCCCGGACGGACGGCGCCCTGTTGTGGCGGACCGTCGCCCGCGCCGCCCTGCGCGGCGAGGCCGGCGACGCGCCGGTGGCGGCCGCGGCCTGGCGCCGCTTTGCCGATCTGACCTCGCCGGCGACCGCCGCCGCCCTGCTGGCGACCCCGCGAACCGAAGAGGAAACCGTGGCCGGGGCCCGTCTCGTTGCCCGGTTCCGGCGCCTGTCGGGCCTCAAGGCGGTGGGACGGCTGCAGGCGGCCGGCCTCGCCCCGGTGCTGCTGAAGGGCGCGGCCTCGGCCTACACGCTCTATGCCGCCCCGGACGATCGCGGCCTGAGCGATGTCGACGTCCTGGTCGCGGAGGCCGAACTGCCCGCGGCGGTGACGGCGCTGCAGGCGGAAGGCCTGGATTTCCGCCCGCCGGAATCGCGATCGCCCTGGGGTTTCGTCGGCGACGCCAGTTTCCAGCCGGTGATCGACGCCACGGGCGCCATCAATCTCGACCTGCACGTGCATCCCGACGCCTGGCCGGTGCATCTCGGCCTGCCGGCGGACGACCTGATCGCCGCCGCGCGGCCGGTCGAGACCGAGCTGGGGTCGATGGCGGTGCCGGCGGCCAGTCATGCCCTGCTGCTGGCGGCGACGCACGGCGCCCGCGACCTGCTGGGCCCGGCCAGCGCCAAGGGCATGGTCGACAGCATGGCGCTGCTGGCCGGCCGGGCCGGACCGATCGACGGCGACGAGCTGGTCTGGCGGGGTCGGCGCGGCGGCTTTCTCGCGCCGCTGAACGCCTGGCTGGCGCTGGCCGGGCATCTTGGCGCGCCGCTCGAGGACCTGCCCGCGGCCCTGACCCGCCCGCCCGCGGTCGCCGAGTTCGAGCGCGCCGTGGCTGATTTCGAGAGCCTGTTCGCAAAACCGCACGGTCCCCTCGCGCGGCTGCGCCGCGAAGTGCGCCTGAGCGCCGGACCGCGCATCGCCTGGCACCGCAACCTGCGCCGGCTGGGCGGCCTGTGGTCGCCGCACCGGGGGATTCCCCAATGATTCCGGTTGTGACAATACTGTCGCGCTACCGCACGCCGGGCCCGGCGCGGTTTGGCATCAGTTTTGATTGCAGGATTTCGCGATGCTGAAGGACTGGATCGATTCCCTCGACGGCCAGGCCCGGCCGAAGCCGGCGCGCAAGCGCGTGGTCGAGGTCGGCTGGCTGCTGGCGACCGACAAGGCGGGCTTCATCTGGGACGCGCCGAAACAGTTCGCGCGGCGCGAGGCCGCGCCGACGTCGAACAAGGCGGTGCAGATGTGCCCGGCGGTGCTGGACTTCGAGGCGCGCACCTTCGTCGTGCCGTGCCCGATCGACCTGCACCTGCGCTTCCGCTTCGACGACAACGGCCAGCCGCAGCTGATCAACGCGGCGGGCCAGCGCAGCAACATCCGCAACAAGCACCTGCGGCAGATGGTGTCGGTGTCGTCCCGCAACGAGTGGCGCCATCCCGACCGGCCGGTGATCCAGATCGTGACGCCCTACACCTTCATCGCCGACGAACCGGTGGTCATGAGCCAGGTGCCGCCGTTCCTGCATTTCCGCGATCCGGCCCTGCCGGGGGTGCTGATCTGCGGCCGCCTGCCGATCGATGTCTGGCCGCGGCAGATGATGTGGGCCTTCGAGTGGCATAAGCCGGACCAGGACATCGTTCTGCGCCGGGGCGAGCCCTGGTTCTACGTGCGCTTCGAGACCGAGGATCCCGGCCGCCAGGTCCGCATGGTGGAAGCGGAGCTCACCGACGCGCTGAAGGACTACATGGAGGGCATGGCCGGGGTCACCAACTACGTCAACCGCACCTTCTCGCTGTTCTCGACCGCGCGCGAGCGCCGGCCGGAAACCCTGCTGGTCCGGAAGCAGGCGGAGTGAAGATGCGCCGGCGGACATCGGAGCGGATCCCATGAGCCAGGACAGCGGCGCGCCGCCGCCCGGCTCGTGGCGGGCGATGGTGATGGAGGCCCTGAACCGGGCCGAGGCCGGAGAAGAACCCGAGGACGACGCGCCCGCGCGAGCGGAGGCGCGAGGCCGCGCACCGGCGGGCGACGACCGGGCGGCGGAGATGCGCGAGCGCCCGCCGCGCCGCGAGCGCGGAACCGACGACGACCGGCCCGCGGACCGCCCGCGCCGGCGGCGCCGGCCGGACGAGGGACCGGCGGACCACGCCCCGCCGCATGCCGAACGATCCCGGCGGCCGGAACCGCGCGGCGACGATATCGAGGATCTCGACGCGTCGGCGGTCGAGCCGGCCCGCCCGCGCCGCCGGGCGCCCGCCGATCCGCCGCCCCGGGCGGCGGAACCGGAGGAGATCCCGCAACTGGCCGAGGCGCGGCTCGAGGACCGGCCGCGCCGTCAGCGCCGGCGGCCGGCTCCGATGCCCGGGGAATCCGGACACGCGGCCGAACGGGCGGACGAGCCGGTGGTCGGGATCGACCGCGGCGGCCGGATCGCGGACGCCGAACCCGCCGCCGCAGAGCGCCATCCGCCCGACCGGGGCGCGATGGAAGAGGAAGCCGCACGACGCGAAGCCACGCTGCGGGCGGCGGCCGACCGTGAAGCCGCCGAACGCGACGCCGCGACACGGGAGAGCGCGGCCGCCGCCGACGCGGCCGCCATGCCGGCCGCGCGGGAGACCGGGGCGGGCCGTGCCGGGGCGGAACCGCCCGATCGGGAGACGACCGCGGCAAAGCCGCAGGCGGCCCCCCAGGCGCAGCGCGTGGATCCGCTGCTGGCCAGCCTGCTGCGCTTCACCCAGCATTTCGCCCGCCCGGTCAGCGAGGCGGACATCCGGCTCGCGGTGCCGATCGGCGTGGACGGCATGAGCCTGCAGGAGTTCCGCCGCGCCGCCCAGCGCATGGGCTACAAGACCGGCGACGCCGAGATCGACCACGAAACCGCCGGCGACCTGCCGCCGCCCTTCCTCGCCCACGACCGCGCCAGCGGCCGCTGCGTCTCGGTGCTTTCGCGCGACGGCGATGCCGTGGTCACCTTCGATCCGCTGAGCGGCGAGGTCTCGCTGCTGGGACCGGAGGAACTGGCGGACGCCTTCGACGCGGCGATCCTGATCAAGCCCGAGAACGAGTTCGAGGCCCGCGAGCACGACTGGCGCAGCATGCTGTGGAGCCGGATGCGCGGCGTGGTCATGGAGCTGCTGCTCGCCAGTTTCGTGATCAACCTGTTCGCGCTCGCGGCGCCGCTGTTCATCATGACGGTCTACAACAAGATCGTCGGCCAGAAGGCGCTGGACACCCTGACGATCCTCGCCCTCGGCATGGGCACGGTCTACGCCTTCGACCTGCTGCTGCGGATCCTGCGGGGCTACATCTCGACCCATACCGGCGCCCGCATGGAGGCGCTGATCGGCGCCGAGGTGATGCATCACCTGCTGCGCCTGCCCTACAAGCATTTCGAAAGCACGCCGACCGGCATGATCGCCGAGCGCCTGCGGCAGATGGATACCATCCGCGCCTTCTTCACCGGCCAGATGCCGATGACCCTGGTCGATCTGCTGTTCGTCTTCGTCTTCCTGACGGTGCTGTTCTTCATGTCGCCGGTGATCGGCTTCATCGTGCTGGGGGCGATGCCGATCTTCGTGATCCTCTCGGCCTCCTTCCACGCCACCCAGAAGAAGCTGACGGAAGAGAACTTCCTCGGGCAGGCGGCCAAGACCAGCGCGCTGTCGGAGGTCGTGCACAACGCCCTGACGGTGAAGAGCCTGGCGCTGGAGGCCGATGTCGAACGCCGCTGGGAACAGCGCCTGGGGCTTTCGGCCTGGACCGGCTACCGCGCCGGCAACCTGGCCAATGCCATCGCCGTCGCCAGCCAGGTGCTGCAGCAGGCGATCGGGCTGCTGATCATCGTCTTCGGCGCCCGCCAGATCATCGCCGAGGAGATGTCGATCGGCGCGCTCATCGCCGCCAACATCCTGGCCACGCGGGCGCTGGCGCCGATGCGCCAGGTGGTCTCCGCCTGGCACCAGGTGCAGGAAGTGCGGGCCGCCTTCAGCCGGATCAACGACATCATGTCGGAGCCGACCGAGGCCGGCCCCGGCGAACTGGGCGCCGGCATGGCCCTGAAGGGCGACATCGCCTTCGAGGAAGTCACCTTCCGCTACGCCGAGGACATCCCGCCGGTGATCGAGGAGGTCAGCTTCGAGGTCAATACCGGCGAGATGCTGGGCATCATCGGCCCTTCCGGCAGCGGCAAGAGCACGCTCGCCAAGCTGCTGCAGGGCCTGTACGAGCCGGACTCCGGCCGGGTCCTGATCGACGGCACGGACATCCAGCACATCTCGCCGGCCGCGCTGCGCCGGCAGATCGGCGTGGTGCCGCAGGAGGTGCAGCTGTTCGCCGGCACGGTGCGCGAGAACATCTCGATGGGCGTCGCCGACAAGGACCCCGCCCGCATCGTCGCGGTCTCGAAGTTCGTCGGCGCGCATGACTTCATCCAGCATCTGCCGAAGGGCTACGACACCAACCTGACCGAGCGCGGCGGCGGCCTGTCCGCCGGCCAGCGCCAGCTGCTGTCGATCGCCCGGGCGCTGATCCGCAATCCCCGCATCCTGGTGCTGGACGAGGCGACCAGCGCGCTCGACCCGGTGACCGAGGAGCGTTTCATGAAGAACCTGCGCCGGGCCTCGCGCGGGCGCACGATCATCGTCATCTCCCATCGCATGGGACCGGTCAGCATCGCCGACAAGGTGGGCCTGGTGATCGGCGGTCAGCTCGAACGCATCGGGCCGCCGCGCGAGATCATCGCCTTCGCCCGCACGCGCATGGCCGAGAACGCCCGGGAGGCACAGCAGGCATGAGCATGCGCGCGGACGACCGGGGGCCGCCGGCGCCGCCGGCCCGGCCGACGGGCCGCAACCTGCCGGCCCCGCAGGGCCATGGCGGCGGCATGTTGTCGAAGGTGCAGACCAGCTATGTCGACTTCCTGCCGGACTCGCAGGCGGTGGTGGCGCGCCGGCATTCGCCGATCGCGACCCTGCTGATCGTCGTCGTCTGTTTCTTCTTCCTGCTGTTCGTCGCCTGGGCCTCGTTCGCGCATGTCGAACAGGCGGTGCTGGCGGAGGGCCAGGTCCGTCCGGTCGGCCGGGTCAAGGTGATCAATCATCCCGAAGGCGGGCGGGTCGAGCAGCTGCACGTGCGCGAGGGCAGCCGGGTCGAGACCGGCGATCTGATCCTGGAACTGGATTCGGCGCAGCTGGAGAAGGAACTGCAGGGCCTGCGCGGCCAGTACCAGAGTCTGGCCGCCGAGGTCGCCCGGCTGGAAGCCGAGGTCAGCGGCCAGGATACGATCGACTTCCCGCCGGGCATCGCGCCGCAGCACATGCAGACCCAGCTGCAGCTGTTCTACGCCCGGCGCGATGCGCTTGCCGCGCAGCGGCGGGTGGCGGAGAAATCGCTGGAGGAGGCGCAGAGCCAGGTTGTCGGCCTGCAGGCGACCCTGCGCTACCAGGCCTCCGGCCTGGAAACCCTGCAGGAACAGCTCGACGCCATCCAGACCCTGGTCGACAAGGAGTATTTTCCGAAGCTGCGCTTTCTCTCGGTCAAGCGCCAGGTCAACGACCTGAAGGGCGAGATCGAGGCCAACCAGGCCAACCTGCGCGCGGCGCGGGCCCGTCGCGACGAGGCGGAGAACCAGCTCGAGGCGGTGATCAACGAAGGCAGTTCCAACCGCCTGCTCGACCTGACCGCGCGGCGGGCCGAGCGCGACAGCATCGCCTCCCAGGCCAACGCCCTGGAGGAGCGGATCGATTCGATGAACATTCTGGTGCCGGACCTCGACGGCCGGCAGGGACGCGTGCAGCGCCTGGCGATCGCCAATGTCGGCCAGGCCGTCCGGCCGGGAGAGCCGGTGATGAACATCGTGCCCATCGGCGACAAGCTGCACATCGAGACCAAGGTCGCGGAGTCCGACATCGGCGACCTGTATCTGGGCCAGGAAGCCAAGGTGAAGATCCGCGCCTACGATTTCATCAAGTATGGCGAGCTGAACGGCGTGATCGAGTCCCTCGCCGACGATGCCGACGTGGACGAGAGAACCGGCGCCGTCACCTACCGGGTCGTGGTCAAGACCGACAAGGCGCACCTGGGCAACAATCCGGACGACAAGCCGATCATTGCCGGCATGGTGGCGGACGTGGAGTTCAAGACCGGCGAGAAGACCATCATGGCCTTCCTGACCGACCGCATCTTCACGACCCTGGACAACGCCCTCAAGCAATAGGCGGTGGTTTGCGATGACGCCCCGACGGCCTATCTTTCAGAGACCATGACCATGCTGGCACACGGTCGTCTCTGCCTGCTCGCCCTCCTGCTGGCCTCGCTGCTCGGCGCACCCGCGGCGGCGCAGGAAAGCGCGGCGGGGCCGAGCGAAGAGGAGCTGCAGCAGCGCATCGACGAGGGCGATGCCGGCGCAAAGGCCCGGCTGGGCGAGATGCTGCTGCGCGGCCGCGGCATCGCACAGGATGTCGAGCGCGGCATCGCGCTGCTGAAGGAGGCCGCGGAGGAGGGCGAGTCGATCGCCGCCTACCGGCTCGGCGAGGCCTATTTCAGCGGTATCGGCGTGCGCCAGAACCATGTCGAGGCCTTCTACTGGTACACCCGGACGGTCGAGATCGAACCCCATCGCGACGGCTATTTCATGATCGCCTCGATGCAGTCCGCCGGGCGCGGCACCGAGCGCGACAACGAGAAGGCCTTCACCAACTATCTCAAGGCGGCCGAACTGGAACAGCCGCGCGCCATGTTCGAGGTCGGGATCGCCTACAAGAACGGCATCGGCGTCGCGCCCGACAACGACAAGGCGAATTTCTGGTTCGGCAAGGCCGCGCCGGTCAACCAGGATGTCGCCGAGAGCGGCAAGCTGTCCTCGATCCTCACCCTGGGCAAGATCTACGAGGAAGGCTGGGGCGTGCCGAAAGATCCGGCCCAGGCCGCCAAGTGGTTCCGGCTGGCCGCCGCGGAATACGAGCGCCTGGCCAAGGGCGGCGACCTGATCGCGATGCACCGGCTCGCCGGCCTGTACCGCGCCGGCACCGGGGTATCGCAGGACAAGACGAAGCTGCGCGACTGGCTGCGCAAGGCGGCCGAGGGCGGCTATTTCGAGGCGCAGTACGAGTATGCGGCGCTGCACCTGACCAACCATGACGGGGCGACGCGCGACTACGAGATCGCCCGCAAGTTCTTCAACCTGGCGGCCGAGAAGGGCCATCCGGATTCGCAGTACCAGCTCGGCGTGATGTACGCCCGCGGCATGGGGGTGAAGCGCAACAAGCTGGTTGCCTACAAGTGGCTCACGCTCGCGGCCTGGCAGGAACTGGCGTCGGCCAAGGCGGCGCAGAAATCGCTCGCCAACGAGATGTCGAAGACCGAGGTCAAGCTGGGCGAGCGTCTCGCCTCGACCTGGCGCAAGCGCTTCGACCGGCTGAAGCGGGAGGCCGAGAAGCAGGAGATCGCGGCGAACGAACGCGAGCAGCGGATCACCCGGACCCGGGAACGGCGCGAGCAGCTGCAGCAGCTCTACCGCGAACGGGCCGCCCGGCAGGTCCAGACCAATCGCGCGCTGGCCCGTTTCGAGGAACGCATGCGCTTCCTGCAGGAAAACCGCTGAACGGCTTTTGCGCGACCGGCGCGGCGCCGGCCGGGTCTTCGGCCTTCAGTCCGGCAGTGCTTCCAGGCCGCACCATTCGGCAATGAACAGGGCGATGGTCTGGGTGACCTGGCGCAGCGATTCCAGCTCCACGCGTTCATCGAAACCGTGGATGAACTCGGCATAGGGGCCGTAGACCAGCGCCGGCGTGTCCTGGTAGAGGCCGAAGAAGCGGGCGTCGGTCAGCGCCGTGAAGGCGGCCGTCGGCAGCTCGGCGCCATGCACGGCCCGATGCGCCTGAGCCAGCGTTTCCTCCTGCGCCGTCCCGCGGGGCAGCGTGTAACCCGGCGCCAGGAAGCCGTGATAGACGATCTGCGGCGGATTGTTCGAGAGTTGCGGATTGTCCCGCGCGGCCATGGAGATCACCCGCTCGACCTCGGCCCGCTTCTCCTCGACATCGGTGTCGGGATAGATGCCGATGCGGATGTTGATGGTGCACCAGGCGGGCACGCTGGAGGTCCAGTCGCCGCCCTCGATCCCGCTGACCACGAAGTTCAGCGGATGATCGACCCCGTGATCGACATAGACCTGCGGCCGTTCGGCGTTCCAGGCCGCTTCCAGCTCGTGCAGCGCCTTCGTGATCGGCCAGATCGCCTCGATCGCGTTGAAGCCCTCGCTCGCATAGGCCGCGTGCGCGGGCGTGCCGCGGACGGTGAGCTGCATCCAGATCACCCCGACCTGAGCCACGGAAAGCCGGCTCGCCGTCGGCTCGGAGATCAGCGCCGCCTCCGCGCGGTATCCGCGCTGCAGGCAGGCGAGCGCCCCGTTGCCGGTGCATTCCTCCTCGACCACGGACTGCATGTAGACTTCCGCCGCGGGCTGGAAACCGCAGCGCCTGAGCGCATCCAGTGCGTACAGGTTGGCGACGAGGCCGGCCTTCATGTCGCCCGAACCGCGGCCGTACATCCAGCCGTCCGCGATGCGCGGCTCGAACGGCGGCGTCGTCCACATGTCGAGCGGGCCGACCGGGACCACGTCGATATGGCCGTTGAGAATGAGCGAACGGCCCCGCACGGCCTGCGGGCGATGCGTCGCCACGACGTTGAAGGCGTTGTCGTAGCTGGTGTGGAGGACCGGCGAGAAACCCGGCAGATGGGCGATGTCGTCGATATCGATGCGCCATCGGTCGACGCCGTAGCCGCGTTCGGCAAAGGCCGCGGCCATGAAATCCTGGGCCGTGGCCTCCTGGCCGCGCAGCGACGGCAGCCGGACAAGATCGGCGAGAAACGCCACCTCGTCGTCGAACAGGGCATCGACGGCATCGCGAATCGCTGATGCATGCTGCATGACATCCTCCCGGTCCGGTCGCCGCACAGCCCGGCGCCATGGAGGCGAATCCTAGCGGGCCCGGGCCCGGCGGAAAACCGTCGATCCGCACTAACGTCTTGATTCCACGAACATCCCGCCGAGGCGCCAATCCGCGCAGACAATCGGCCGAGCGGAATGCGAGCGCGATCGAAGGTGATTGCCGCTTGCCGTCAACCTCGTGTTCATGACATGAACACTGCGGCGTTCACGGGATGAACGCAAAACGGCGGACGGAATTCGATGGCCAGCGACGGCTCCCTGGTTCAGGAGACGAGCGACGCGGAGGACCGCATCACCATGGGCGTGCTGCGCGCCGTCGAGGCGGACGCCTCGATTTCGCAGCGCTCCATGGCCGCCGGCCTGAACATCGCGCTGGGGCTGACCAACGCCTATCTCAAGCGCTGCATCCGCAAGGGCCTGATCAAGGTCCAGAAGGTGCCGGCCAACCGCTACGCCTATTACCTCACGCCGCGCGGTTTCAGCGAGAAGAGCCGGCTGACCGCGAGTTACCTCGCGCGCTCCTTCCGGTTCTACCGTCGTGCGCGCAACCAGGTGGATGCCCTGCTGGAGCAGGCCGCGGACGAGAATTGCCGTCGCGTCGTGCTGGCCGGCAGCGGCGAACTGGCCGAGGTCGCCCTGCTCTGCGCCCTGCAGTACGAGATCGAGATCGTCGGGGTGATCGATCCCGAGGCCCAGAGCAACCGCTTCCGTCATGTCCCGATGGTTCGCGAGATCTCCGCGCTGACCGGCGCGGACGCCGTCCTCATCACCGAACTGAAATCGCCCGAGACCATGGTCGCGCGCATGCGGCCGCACTTCCCGCCGGCGCGGATTCTCTGCCCGCCGCTGCTCGGCGTCTCGCCCGACCCGGTCCGCCCTGCACACGGAGATGCGGCACCATGAAAGCCTGGTATTGCGTCTACACCAACGCGTCGATGGAGAAGTGGGCCCGCAGCAATCTGTGGGAACGCGGTTTCGAGGTGCTGCTGCCGCTCTACCTGAAGAAGCGCCGGCACGCGCGCAAGGTCGACATGGTGGAACGCCCGCTGTTTCCCCGCTATCTGTTCGTCGAGGCCGATCTGGAAGCCGGCGAGAAGCCGCGGATTGCCAGCGCGCCCGGCGTCGACAGTCTGGTCGCCCTCGGACGCCGCCCGACAAGGGTGCCCGAGGCGGTGATCGCCGAACTGCGGGGTCGGACGGACGAGAGAGGGCTGATCGCCCTGGCGCCGGAAGCGCCGCTGCAACCCGGCGAGGCCGTCGTCGTCGAGCATGGCGCGCTGGCCCGCCAGATCGGACTGTTCGAACGCATGAGCGACAACGACAGGGTGGTCGTGCTGCTCGATTTTCTGGGCCGGCAGGTCCGGACCACTGTTCCCGCCGAGAGGATCGAGCGGGCCCGCAACTGACGTCCGCTGCTGCGCGGCCGGAGACGGGCGGGGGCCCGCACCCCGCCTGCGGCAGCATGGCCGGACAGGAACGCAACGAACGGGAGAAGCCATGAGCCGAAGCGACGCCCTTGCCGCCGCGGCCCGGTATTTCGACGAGGACGGGTATTTCGAGGACCTGGCGCGGCGCATCGCCATTCCCTCGACCAGCCAGGAGAGCGCCTTCCGGCCGGCGCTGCAGCGCTACCTCGGGGAGGAGATCGGACCCTGGCTCGAAGCCCGGGGCTATTCGGTCGCCATCCACGACAATCCCGAGCCCGATCAGGGGCCGCTGCTGATCGGCCGGCGGATCGAGGATCCGGCATTGCCGACGGTCCTGACCTACGGCCACGGCGACACCGTGCGCGGACAGGAGGGACGCTGGGCGCAGGACCGCGACCCCTGGACCCTGAACCGCGAGGGCGAGCGCTGGTACGGCCGGGGCACGGCCGACAACAAGGGCCAGCACAGCATCAACCTGGCCGCGCTCGACATGGTGCTTTCGACCCGGGGCCGGCTGGGCTTCAATTCCACGATCCTGATCGAGACCTCCGAGGAAACCGGTTCCGCCGGCCTCGCCGCCTTCTGCGAGGCGCATCGCGAGGAACTCGCCGCGGACGTGCTGATCGCCTCGGACGGCCCACGGCTGACGCCCGACGCGCCCACCCTGTTCATGGGCACCCGCGGCGCCCTCAACTTCACACTCTCGATCGACCTGCGCGAAGGCGGTCACCACTCGGGCAACTGGGGCGGGCTGATCGCCAACGCGGGCACCCGTCTGGCCAACGCCATCGCCTGCCTCGTCGGCCCGAAAGGCCAGATCCTGGTGCCCGAGCTGAAGCCCGAGGCAATCCCCAACAGCGTGCGCATGGCGCTGGCGGGCTGCCGGGTGGACGGCGGCCCGGACGCGCCGGCGATCGAGCCCGACTGGGGCGAGCCCGGCCTGACGCCCGAGGAACGGGTGTTCGCCTGGAATACGCTGGAAGTGCTGGCCTTCAAGGCCGGCGATCCCGAGAAGGTGGTGAACGCGATCCCGCCCCGGGCCACCGCCTGGTGCCAGATCCGCTTCACCGTCGACCGTGATCCCGCCACGTTCCTGCCGGCGATCCGCAGCCATCTCGAAGGCCACGGGTTCCCGGAGGTCGCGGTGGCGCGGGATGAAGCGGACGTGCTGATGCGGGCAACCCGGCTGCTGCCCGACCATCCCTGGGTTCAGTGGACCCGCGCGGCAATCGAACGGACCCTCGGGCGGCCGCCGATGATCGTGCCCAACCTCGGCGGCTCGCTGCCCAACGACGTGTTCGCCGAGATCATCGGCGTGCCGACGGTCTGGGTGCCGCATTCCTACGCCGCCTGTTCGCAGCACGCCCCCAACGAGCACCTGCTGGCGCCGATCGCCCGCGAAGGCCTGCAGATCATGACCGGCATTTTCTGGGACCTGGGCGAGAGCGGCGGACCGGAAGGGCCGGCGGCATGAGCGCCACGATTCCCCTGGCGGACCGCACGCTTGGCGGCGGCGCGCCCTGCTATCTGATCGCCGAGGTCGGCCAGGCGCATGACGGTTCGCTGGGCACCGCGCACGCCTTCATCGACGCCGCCGCGGAGGCCGGGGCCGACGCGATCAAGTTCCAGACCCACATCGCCGCCGCCGAAAGCACCCGCGACGAGGAGTTCCGGGTTCGCTTCTCGCGACAGGATTCGACCCGCTACGAATACTGGCAGCGCATGCAGTTCACGCCCGAGCACTGGGCCGGGCTCGCCGCCCATGCCCGCGAGAAGGGCGTGGATTTCCTGTCTTCCGCCTTTTCCGTCGCCGCCGTCGAACTGCTGGAGCGGCTGGACGTGCCGGCCTGGAAGGTCGGTTCCGGGGAATTCCGCTCCGAGGACCTGCTGGCCGCGATGACCGCCACCGGCAAGCCGGTGCTGCTGTCGACGGGCATGAGCCGGTACAGCGAAATCGCCGACGGCGTGGCGCGCATCCGCGCGCTCGGCGCGCCGGTGGCGCTGTTCCAGTGCACCTCGAAATATCCCACCCCGCTGGAGCAGGTCGGCCTGAATGTGCTGCCCGCGCTGCGCGATGCGCACGACTGTCCGGTCGGCCTGTCCGATCATTCGGGCAGTCCCTGGCCGGCGGTCGCGGCGCTGATGCAGGGTGCGGACATGATCGAGGCGCATGTCACCTTCGACAAGCGGATGTTCGGACCCGACACGCCGGCATCGCTGACCTTCGACGAATTTCGCCTGCTGGCCGATGCCCGCGACGCGCACGCGGTGATGCGCCGCCACCCGGTCGACAAGGATGCGCTGGCCGACGAACTGGAGACGATGCGCGGCCTGTTCACCAAGAGCCTGGCGCCGAGCCGCGATCTCGCCCGGGGCACCGTGCTGACCGCGGACATGCTGACGGCCAAGAAGCCGGGAACCGGCATCGCCGCCGGGCGGCGCGAGGAGTTCATCGGCCGCACCCTGGCGCGCGACGTCGCCGCCGACCGGCTGCTGCGCGAGGAGGACCTGCTGTGAGCGCCGCACCGCCGGCCGGCCGGCCGCGTCGGGTCTGCATCGTCGTCAACAACCGGGCGAACTACGGGCGCATCAAGTCCGTGTTGCAGGCCGTCAAGGACCATCCCGACCTCGAGCTGCAGCTGATCGTCGGCGCCTCCGCGCTGCTCTACCGCTTCGGCAAGGTCGTCGACCTGATCCGCCAGGACGGCTTCGAGCCGTCCGCCAACATCTATTCCATCGTCGAGGGCGAGAACCCGACGACCATGGCGAAGTCGACGGGCATGGCGATCATGGATCTCGCCTCGCAGTTCGAGAACCTGAAGCCCGACGTGGTGCTGACCGTGGCCGATCGTTTCGAGACCATGGCGACGGCGGTGGCGGCGAGCTACATGAACATCCCGCTGGCCCACACCCAGGGCGGCGAGGTCACCGGTTCGATCGACGAGAGCGTGCGGCACGCCATCACCAAGCTGGCGCACATCCATTTCCCCGCCACCGAGGGCGCGGCGGAAATCCTGCGCAAGATGGGCGAGGACCCGGCCAGCGTGCACATGACCGGCTGCCCCTCGATCGACCTGATCGCCGATGCCGATCTCGGCCTGCCGGACGACCTGTTCACGGCCAATCTCGGGGTCGGCGCCGAGATCGATCCGCACGCGCCCTATCTCGTGGTCCTGCAGCACCCGGTCACCACCGAATACGGCCGCGGGTTCGAACAGATCCGCGAGACCCTGAAGGCGGTGGTCGCCCTCGACATGCAGGTCGCCTGGCTGTGGCCGAACGTGGACGCGGGCTCGGACGACGTCTCCAAGGGGCTGCGCATGCATCGCGAGCAGCAGGGCGACGGCCGGCTGCACTTCTACCGCAACTTCCCACCGCTGGATTATGCGCGGCTGATCAACAATGCGGCCTGCGTCGTCGGCAATTCCTCCTCCGGCTTGCGCGAGGGCGCCTGGATGGGCACGCCCGTGGTCAATATCGGCACCCGCCAGCAGGGTCGCGAGCACGGTCCCAACGTGCGCCATGCCGGCCATGATGCCGTCGCGATCGAGCGGACGATCCGCGAACAGATCGCGCACGGGCGCTACCCCCGCTCGATGATGTTCGGCGACGGCCGGGCCGGCGAGCGGATCGCCGGGCACCTGGCCGAGGCCACCTTCACCATCCAGAAACGGCTGCATTACTGATGGCCGGGCCGGTCATTCTCTATGTCGGCGCGCCCGAGGGTTTCGAGGCGCTCGAGGCGCTGCTGGGCGGGGTCGCCGACTGCCGTCATGTCGAGGCCGAGCCGGCGGCGCTGGCCACCGCGCTGGGCGGCGCCGACGCCCTGCTGGATGCCTCGATGAAGGTGCGGCTGGATCACGCGATGCTGCGCGCCGCGCCGCGCCTCAAGGTCATCTCGACGGCGACAACGGGTTCCGATCACATCGCGCGCGACGGTCTCGAGGCGGCCGGGGTCGCGCTGCACACCCTGCGCGAGGATCCCGAGCTGCTGCGCAACATCACGCCCGCCGCGGAGCTGAGCTGGGCCCTGGTGCTGGCCTGCGCCCGGCGGCTGCCGGCGGCGGCGGCGCATGTCCGCGACGGCGGCTGGACGCGGGAGAACTTCCCCGGCCTGATGCTCAACGGACGCTGCCTCGGCCTGTTCGGCTGCGGCCGCATCGGCCAGTGGATGGCCGGCTACGCCCGCGCCTTCGGCATGCGGGTGCTGGGCCACGACCCCCATCTCGCGGACTGGCCCGCGAATATCGAGCGCTGCGCGCCCGAGGACCTTGTCGCCCAGGCCGACGTGATCTCGGTGCATGTGCATCTCTCCGACGAGACGCGCGGCCTGCTGAGCGCGGATCTGCTGGCCCGCGCGAAACCCGGCGCGATCGTCATCAACACCTCGCGCGGCGCGGTGATCGACGAGGCGGCCCTGCTCGCCGGCCTCGAATCCGGTCGCATCGGCGCGGCCGGGCTCGATGTCCTGGACGGCGAACCGGAGATCGCGACCCATCCGCTGCTGGCCTATGCCCGCCGCCACGACAACCTGATCATCACGCCGCATTGCGGGGGATTCTCGCCGGATGCGGTGCGCGTGGTCTGCCGCCGCGCGGCGGAGAAGATCGCGCGCCACCTGGACCTGGCGCCGGCAGGAGAGACACCGCCATGAGCGATCCCACCCGGCGCTTCGCCGAAGACGCCGCCGCGGCCGGCCTGCGCCATGCCTTCGGCGTGCCCGGCAGCGGCCAGAGCCTCGAGCTGATCGACGCCCTGGAAGGCCATGGCACAACCTTCGTGACCACCCAGCACGAGGGTGCGGCGGCGATCATGGCCGGCACGCTGGGCCGGCTGGGCGACCCGCCGGGCCTGGCGGTCGCCATCAAGGGCCCGGGTTTCGCCAATCTCGCCGCCGGGCTCGCGGCCTGCCGCCTGGAAGCCCTGCCGGTGATCGCGGCGGTCGAGGCCTATGGTCCCGGGCAGCCGGCGGCGCGGGCGCACAAGCGGCTCGATCACGGCGGTTTCACCGCCGCCGTCGCCAAGGGCCGGCGCGCCCTGGGCAGCGCCGGACCGGACTACCGGCGGATGGCGGACTGGGCGCGCTGCGAGGAGCCCGGTCCCGTGGTCCTGGAACTGATCGGCGACAACGACCGCCGCGAGCCGCCGGCGGCCTGGCGCGCGGTGCCCAACCGCAAGATCGCCACGAACCTGGAGAACGCCCGCCAGCCCGTGGTCATCGCCGGCAGCCTGGCCCTGCGCGAGGGCTGGTCGGCGCGGCTGAACGCGCTGCGCGTTCCCGTCTTTTCCACCGCGACCGCCAAGGGCGTCGTCGACGAGACCCTGCCGCAGGCCGCCGGTGTCTATACCGGCGTCGGCCTCGAACTGGCGCCCGAGGGCACGATCCTGGCGGCCGCCGATCTGGTGGTCGGTCTCGGACTGCGCGCCGGCGAGGTGCTGCGCGCCGCCCCGTTCGGCTGCCCCGCGATCAACGTCGATTCCATCGAGGCCGCGGGCCACGAGGGTTTCGGGTTCGCCGACACGGTCGGACCCGAGGGCGTGTTCGAGCTGCTCGAGGCGCGCGACTGGGGTCTGGACCTTGTCGAACGGACCCGCGGGAAGATGCGCGACCGGCTGTTCGCCCCCGGCTTCCTGCCGGCGCATGCCTTCCGCCGGATCGACGAGATCCTGGGGCCGGATGTCAGGCTGGTCATCGACACCGGCTATTTCTGCACCATCGGCGAGCATGTCTGGCGCGCGCGCCGGGCCGAACACTGCCTGAGCTCGGGCTCGGGCCGGTTCATGGGCATGGGCCTGCCGCAGGCGCTGGCCGCGGCGCTGGCCGATCCCGCGGTGCCCACCGTGCTGGCGGTCGGCGACGGCGGCCTCGGGCCCTACCTGGCCGAGGCGCAGCTCGCCGCCCGTCTCGACCTGCCGCTCGTCATCGTGCTGTTTTCGGACGGCGGCTACGGCTCGGTGCGCACGCGGGCGATCGCCACCGGTCTGACGCAGCAGCCGCTGCTGACCCCGGACCGGCCGTGGAGGGCGCTGTTCGACGCCATGGGCTTCGCCACTGCGCGGGTCGACGATACCGACGGGCTTGCCGCCGCGCTGGGCCAGCGCGGCCCGCTGTTCGTGCAGGCCGACTGCGATCCGCAGGCCTACCAGGACATGGTGCGCGACCTCAGATGAGCCCGAGGATCCTGATCGTCGGCGCCGGCAGCGTCGGCGCCCGCCACGCCGACAACCTGAAGGAACTGGGGGCGCAAACCGGTGCCGTGGACCCGCGGGAGGACCGGCGCGCGGCCTTCGCCGAACGCTTCGCCTCGCCGGTGTTCGCCGGCCTGCCGGAGGCGCTGGACGCCGGCGGCTGGGACGGCGCGGCGATCTGTTCGCCCACCCGCTTCCATGTCGAACAGGGCCTTGCCTGTCTCGAGGCGGGCCTGCCGCTGCTGCTCGAGAAGCCGGTGGCGATGGACCTGGAAAGCGCCCGCCGACTGGCCCGGGGCGCTGAGCGATGCCAGCGGCCGGTATTGCTGGGCTACACGTGGCGCTGGTGGCCGCCGTTGCAACGGGTGCGCGCGGAACTGGCGGCCGGACGGATCGGCCGGGTGCTCTCCGCCAGTTTCGTGATGTCGGCCCATCTCGAGGACTGGCATCCCTGGGAGCCGCTCGAGGACTTCTTCATGGCCCATGCCGAGCTTGGCGGCGGCGCCCTGCTGGACGAAAGCCACTGGCTCGACCAGATGCTCTGGCTGCTCGGCATGCCGCGCACGATCAGCGGCCGGGTCGAGAAGATCAGCGCCCTACCGATCAGCGCCGACGACAATGTCGACCTGCTCGCGTGTTTCGAGGACGGACGCCGGGTGCAGCTGCATCTCGATCTCTACGGCCGGCCGCACCGCAAGGAAATCCGTTTCGTCGGGGAGACCGGCACGCTGCTGTGGACGGAAAATCCCAACCGCATCGCCATCGCCGGGGACGCCGAGGGAACCTGGCAGGAGATCGGCTTCGACTGCGCGCGCAACGACATGTTCGTGGCCGTCGCGCGCGATTTCCTGGCCCTGCTGGAAAGGCCGGAGCGGCCGCCCGCCTGCAGTCTCGAGGAGGGCCTGCAGGTGATGCGGATGATCGAGGCGGCGCGCCAAAGCAGTGCCGGCGGATGCGAGGTGGAACTTCGCTGAATGGCCTATCGCGACCACACGGTGCTGGCCGTGGTGCCGGCGCGGGGCGGCTCGAAGTCGATCCCGCGGAAGAATCTGTGCACTGTCGGCGGCCGCAGCCTTGTCGCCCGGGCCGGCGACGTCGCCGCCGCGCTGCCCTGGCTCGACGCCGCGCTGATCTCCACCGACGATCGGGAGATCGGCGAGGCGGCCCGTGACGCCGGCCTCGATTTTCCCTTCCTGCGTCCCGACGAGCTGGCCGGCGACCGCGCGGGTTCGGCGGAGATGTGGCGGCATGCCTGGCTGGCCGCCGAGGCGCATTACGGCCGGCGCTTCGATCTTTCGGTGCTGCTGGAACCGACCAGTCCGCTGCGCCGTCCGGAAGATGTGACGGCCACCGTCGACCTGCTGCTCGACAGCGGCGCCCGGGCGGCCGCCACGGTCTCGCCAACACCGGCGCATTTCACGCCGCACAAGACCCTGACCCGCGATGGCGACGGGCGCATCGGATTCTACCTGGCGACGGGCGCGCGGCACGCGCTGCGCCAGAGCATTCCGGATTATTATCACCGCAACGGCGTCTGCTACGCGCTCCGGCGCGCCACCCTGGTGGACGACGGCCACATCATCGAAGAGGACTGCGCGGCGCTGGTGATCGAGCGGCCTCTGGTCAATATCGACGAGCCGTTCGAGCTGGAGCTGGCCGAGTGGCTGCTCGACCGCGCCGCTCAGTCGGCGAGTTCGTAAACCGTGTTGCGCAGGACGATATCGCGCCGGCGTGACCAGGATCGCGTGAAATGCTTTTCCAGATAGGCGCAGTTGAACATCCGGCCGTCGACGAGAACGGTGCAGCCCGGCGCCAGCCGGGGTTCGAGATCGAGCACGTCGACCGAGGCGCGCCGCACCCTGTCCAGGGCCGGGCCGTCCAGATAGATGAAATCGGGGACGACGTCGGGAATGTCGGCATAGCGCCAGACCGGCGTGCCTTCGTGCTCGCTGGCGACGGCCTCGCAGATCCGCACCTCGCAATGCGCGCGCAGGTGCTCGGGCATCGCATCGATGGTCACCTGACCCCAGTGGGGATCGGCGTCGAGGGAATAGAGGTAGCCCGGATGGCCTTCGGCGGCATTGTCCGCCAGCGCCTGGGCATAGATGTAGGTGGAACAGCCGCTGCCGAATTCCAGCACGACCCTGGGGCGGCGGGCGCGTATCGTCGCGTACATGAACCACAGGTCGGCGGGCACGGGCGGCTTGGCGGCGGCGGGCCGACCGTCGAACAGACGCATGGCGCCGACGCGCGACAGCCGTGCCCGGCCGTACAGGTCGGCGAACGCCTGCACGATCAGGCGGCCGACAATCAGGACGCGGGAGACGTACCAGGACGGATCGCGCCACGCCCTCATGGCGCCGTCGCGCCGACGCGGGAGGCATAGGCCGGCATGGCGCACTCCTCCACCGGGATGACCGATCGCCTCGGCGCCCTGTGGCGCATGCTGGAAGGGCATCGCCGGCGTGGTCTGCTGGTACTGGTCGTCATGCTGTGTTCCGCGGTCGCCGAGACCTTCGGGCTGGCGATGGTTCTGCCCCTGCTTACAGCCCTGATCGATCCGGAGCAAACGACCCCGCCGCTGCCGCTGATCGGCGACATCACCGCGGGGCTGGCGCTGTCGACGATCCTGATCCTGCTGCTCTGCGCCTTCGCCCTGAAGACCGCGCTGCAGGTCTCGGCCCGCGGCATGTCCTACCATTTCGCCCTGCGTCTGCGGCAGCGCTGGACGGTGCTGCTGCTGCGCCGCTTCCTCGACCAGAAATACGCCCGCACCACCGACGAGGCCCAGGGCGTGGTGATGCAGAACGTATTGCAGGAGACCAACGTCGCGGCCCGGGCGATCACGCAGATTCTCGATTTCGCGAACCGGGCGATGATCGCCAGCGCGCTCACCGTGCTGCTGCTGTTCACCCATTTCCAGGCGACGGTGTTCGTGCTTGTCGCCGGCGCCGCGGTGGTCTTCCTGATCCGCCGGCTGACGGACGCCTATGCCGGCCGGTTCGGCGAACTGCGGCTTTCGCTGTCGCAGTCGATCTCGGACAATGTCGCGGAGTCCATCGCGACCGTCCGGCAGGTCAAGATCTTCGACCTGAGCGAACACCGGCTTGCCGGCGTGGCCGAGGACCTGCGGCACTACACCAGGGCCGAGACCCTGTTCATCATGTTCGCCGAGCTGCCCTACCACCTCACCGAACTGTTCGTTCTCGCCGTGGTCTCGACCACCTTGCTCGTCACCGCGCTCTATATCGAGATGAGCCCGGCCGAGATCATTCCGATCCTGGGTTTCTTCGCACTCGTCGCCCAGCGGCTGATCACCTACATCACCTATCTCGTCAGCCTGCGCACCAAGATCATCTCCACCATGCCCTCCCTCGGCCTGGTCCGCGAACGCCTGAAAAGCCGGGCCGACCTGGAGGCGCTGGACGACGGGGCGCCGTTCCCGGGTCTCGCCGAGAGCATCCGTTTCGACAAGGTGGGCTTCCGGCACGCCAACGGCGCCGAAGTGTTCGCGTCGCTCGATCTGGAGATCCGCAAGGGCGAAACCGTCGCCCTGATCGGCCCCTCCGGCGCCGGCAAGTCGAC
>JBGTSP010000002.1:0-63861 GCA_041940205.1 Alphaproteobacteria bacterium | reverse complement strand
GCCAGGCCGAGCGCGCAGGGGCAGGCGATGATCAGCACGCTGATCGCCGCCACCAGGGCATGGCCGAGCGCCGGCTCGGGGCCCAGGGCGAGCCAGGCGAAGAAGGCAGCCACGGCGACGGTGACCACCACCGGAACGAACCAGCCGGCCACCCGGTCGGCCAGCGCCTGGATCGGCGCCCGGCTGCGCTGGGCGGCGGCGACCAGGGCGACGATCCGCGCCAGCACGGTGGCCGCGCCGACCCGTTCGGCCTGCATCACGAAGGAACCGCTGCCGTTCAGCGTGCCGCCGGTGACCGGATCGCCCGGCGTCTTGGCCACCGGCACCGGCTCGCCGGTCATCAGGCTCTCGTCGACCGCCGAGCGGCCCTCGAGCACGATACCGTCGACCGGCACCGCCTCGCCCGGCCGGACCCGCAGCCGGTCGCCCGCCTGCACGGCATCGAGCGCGATTTCCTCGTCGTCGCCGTCAGCCGCCAGCCGGCGCGCCGTCTTCGGCGCCAGGTCCATCAGGGCGCGCAGGGCATCGCCGGTTCGCTCGCGGGCCGCCAGTTCCAGGATCTGTCCGACCAGCACGAGCACCAGGATCACCGCGGCGGATTCGAAGTAGACCGGCGGCCGGCCGTGGGCGTCGGTCAGTTCGGCCGGGAACAGGCCCGGCAGCAGCAGGGCGACGAGCGAGAAGCCGTAGGCCGCGCCGGTGCCCAGCGCGATCAGGGTCCACATGTTGGCGCTGCGGTTGCGGATCGAGGCCCAGCCACGGCGGAAGAACGGCAGGGCGAGCGGCACGACGATGGGCGTCGTCAGCCCGGCCTGCAGCCAGAGGAACAGGTCCGGTCCGAGCCAGCGCTGGAACGGCAGACCGAGATGGCCGCCCATCTCCAGCACCAGCACGGCAAGCGCCAGCGGCCCCGCGAACAGCAACCGGCGCCGGAAGTCGACGAGTTCCGGGTTCGGTCCAGACTCCGCCGCGGGCATCATCGGTTCCAACGCCATGCCGCAGACCGGACAGTCGCCGGGCCCCTCCTGCACGATCTCCGGATCCATCGGGCAGGTGTAGAGCGTGCCCGGCGGCGCCGGTTCCGGTTCGCGCCGGGGGCCGAGAAAGTCTTCCGGTGCGGCGGCGAACCGTTCGCGGCAGCGCCCGCTGCAGAAATGGAAGGTCCGGCCGGCATGGTGATGGCTGTGCTTCGCGGTCGCGGGATCCACCGTCATGCCGCAGACCGGATCGCGGTCGGCGGGCGGCAGGGCCGCGTCGCCGTCGCTGCCGGCGGCGGCATCGGACGCGGGATCGGACACGTGATCGAGGGTCGTCTGGTTCATGGCGGAACGGTCTCGGAGGAGAGAAAACGCGCCCGGTTCGGCACGCCTCCCCGATCTAGTGTTTCCCGCAAGGGGAAGGTCAAGACCGTTCGCGCGACGGGGAACGAATTCCCGAGCGCCGTGTCCCCGGCAGGTGCCGGGCGGGTGCGGTCGGCGTCAGGCGCCGTCCGCGAAGGCGAGGTCGGCCGGCGAGATCAGCACGCCGAACTGCTCGCACCAGATCACCACGCTGCGGTAGGCGGCGAGATCGAGGCCGGCCGGGATCGGATATTTCTGCGAACCCTTGAAGGCCCGCAGGCGGCCGAGGTCGACGAACATGCTGCGCTCGACCGCGGCCTCGTCGCGCACCGCTTCGCCCGGCACCAGGTAGACATGGTATTTCGGCCCGGGTCCGACCTCGAAATCCGCCTCCAGGTGCACAAGCCCGGGATAGACCGCGACACCGCCGGTCCCGTGATGGATGGGATCGGAGGGATCGGCATGGATGAAGCGGCCGCGCGCCACGAGGCCCCGCCCCTCCTCGGCGGTCAGCGTTTCGGCCGCCTCGGGCGGCGGGAACACGTAGGGAAAGGCGAAGAAGCCGACGGCCACGCCGAAGGCGGTGCCGAACACGCCGCCGATGAGGAAGAGTGCGATGCCGCGCCACATGCTGATGTCCCTCCGACTTTCCGATCCGGAATTCTACCCAATGTCGGGGTTTCCGGCTGGCTCGCGCGTTCACGTTCGCGGGAGTCCGCCGACGGCACGTCGGCCGATCGCGGGAGGGCCGCTGGCGATGGCCGGCGGCCCCGCGCGCGGTCGATTGCCCCGCGGCGGCATCGGCGCGGCCGGTCAGGCGGCGGCTCCGATCTGACGGGCCTCGTCCTCCGCGTCGAACCAGCCTTGCGACGATGCGATCTTGCCGCTGTCGTCGAGTTCCCATTCCTCCCAGCCGCGGACCACGACCCGGTTTCCCGTCTCCGCGTGATGGCCCTCGAAGGTCCAGGCGAACACGGCGTGCGAGCCGGCACCCCGGATGTCGTCGCAGCGGACGACGAGATCGGGATAGGCGGCATAGAAGCCCGCCGCCATCTCGCGAAGCGCCGGCCGGCCCTTCAGGACGTCGCCGCGATTGATGACGATCTGCCCGTCTTCGGCGAAGAAAGCGGCCACCGCCTCGGGCGATTTCGCGCTCCAGGCCGCGGCATAGTCGGCCGCCAGGGCATGCAGGGCGTCGCGTGCGTCACTCATGGGATCCTCCCGGTTTGCAATCAGGTCGGCCGGCATCGGCAGTGCCGGATACCCGCCACCCTATTCATGCCCGAAGATGGATAAAGCGGGGAATCAGACGGGAGCACCATGAAAGAATGGAACGAACATGATCTCGAATGCGGCAATGCGGGCCTTCGTTGAAGTGGTCGACCGGGGCAGCTTCGCGGCCGCGGCCCGCGCGCTGGCGCTGAAGCAGTCGGGCGAACAATCTGCGCCTCTCCGGACCATCTCGCCCGCAACGGCAGGCCGGAGCGGCCGGAGGATCTCGCCGGCCACGCCTGCACCACGGCGAACGGCAATGCATAGGAGGATGAGGACATGACGGTTCCCGCGAACAGGGTCTGCCTGTGGTACGAGAGCGAGGCCGAGGCGGCCGCCCGCTTCTATGCGCAGACCTTTCCCGACAGCCGCCTCGAGGCCGTGCATCATGCCCCGGCGGACTATCCGGGAGGCAGCAAGGGCGACCCGCTGATGGTCGACTTCACGGTGCTCGGCATTCCCTGTCTCGGCCTCAACGGCGGCCCGGTCTTCACCCATTCCGAAGCCTTTTCCTTCCAGGTCGCGACGGCGGACCAGGCCGAGACGGACCGCTACTGGGATGCCATCGTCGGCAACGGCGGCGAGGAGCGCGCCTGCGGCTGGTGCCGGGACCGCTGGGGGATCTTCTGGCAGATCACCCCGCGCGTGCTCACCGAGGCGATGGCGGCGGGCGGCGAGGAGGCCCGGCGCGCCTTCGAGGCGATGCTGACCATGCACCGGATCGACGTCGCCGCCATCGAGGCGGCGCGCCGCGATGCCGGCGGTCAGCCGTGAGCTACGTGGTGCTCGCCCGCTTCCGCGCGCGTCCGGGACAGGCGCCCGCCTTCGAACGCCTGATGGCGGAACACGCCCGGCGCTCGCGCGAGGAAGAACCCGGCTGCCTCGCCTTCGATCTTTGCCGGGACGAGACCGACGCCGCGCTGTTCCTGCTCTACGAGGTCTATCGCGATGCGGCGGCCTATGCGGATCACCGCGCCGATCCGCGCCATGCCGCGATCCTTCGGGCGATCGCGCCGCTGGTGGTCGAACGCGAGGACAGTCCGTTCGTCTCGCGGGATGTCCTGGTGCGGCTTTCGCCGCCGGCCGACGCGGCGCCGGGCTGACAGCAGTCGCTGACAGCGGCGCGCCGAAACCCGTTCATATGCCGGCTTCCGCGCCGGCCATGACGGCAGCATACTCCGGGCCGCGTCATGACCGTTGCCGTTCGCCGTCCCCGTCCGTCCTTCGGGTTCTCCCCGGAACGCCGGGTCCCGGCCGCGGTCTGCTGATCCGCCGCGGCCGGACGCCATGGATCCCGACCTGCTCGAACGCTGGCTGCTGCTGCTGCTCGCCGTGGCCATGTCCTTCGGCGTCATCCTCTCCTGGGTCATCGAGTATCGCGGACATGCGCGGCGGCTGCGGGCCATCCCGATCCGGGTGCACGTCAACGGCATCCGGGGCAAGTCGTCGCTGGTGCGCCTGATCGCCGGCGCCCTGCGTGGCGGCGGCATCGAGACCATCGCCAAGACCACCGGCAGCGCCACCCGCTTCATCGATTCCTCGGGCCGGGACCACGAGATCCACCGGCCCGGCGCCCCGACCATCCTGGAGCAGATCGAGATCCTTGCCGAGCGGGCGACGCCCGCGACCCGGGCCATGGTGTTCGAATGCATGGCGCTCAATCCCGACTATCAGAGGGTCTCCGAACACCGGATCATCCGCGCCACGGACGGGGTGATCCTGAATGTCCGCCGCGATCACATGGAGGTCCTGGGCGAGACGGTCGGGGCGATCGCGGTCTCGCTGGCGAACACGGTTCCGCGCGGCGGGCACCTCTATGTGGGCGAGGAGAACGACGAGGCCGAGCCCGTGCTGCGGACGGCGGCGGCCCGCCTGGGAACGGTCTACCGCCGGGTCGCCGGGGATGGCCTGACACGCGAGGAACTCCGCCCCTTCGGACCCTTCGTGTTTCCCGAGAATGTCGCGATCGCCCTGGCGATCGCCGAGCGCCACGGCGTCGCCCGCGCGGACGCGCTGGCCGGCGCCCGCGCCGCGCCCGAGGATCCCGGCGCCTCGCGGGCGAGCGAACACGAGATCGAAGGCCGGCAGGTGTTCTGGATCAACCTGTTCGGGGTCAACGACATCGACAGCGTGGTGCAGAACGTCGAGCGCGTCGGCGACTGGATCGGCGACGATCACGGCCGCGTCTTCATCCTCAACAACCGCGCGGACCGGCCCGACCGGTCGACCGACTTCGCCGGGCTGCTGGCCGGGGCGCGGCGCTGCGACGCCGTCATCCTGGCCGGCGAGCTGCAGGACCAGGTCCGCCAGGAACTCGTCGGAGGCGGCGTTGCGGAGGACCGCGTGCTGGACTTCGCGGCGGAAAGTCCCGCAGCCTTCGCGACCCTGATCGCGGAGACGGTGGCGGCGATCGAGGCGCCGTCGGTCGCGGTGTTCGGCCTGTCCAACATCCACACCGAGGCGGCCGGCATGATCGTCGAGCATTTCGAGAAGGCCGGGAACGGCGCCGCGATCACGCCGCCGGAGCGGGGAACGGGGCGTCGATGAGCCTGGAATTCCTGCACCCCGAACTGATCCGCTTCGCCTTCGTCATGGGCATCTGCGTGTCGATCCTGTTCTACGATTCCCGCCACCTGACCACCGGCGGCATCGCCGTTCCCGCCTATCTGAGCCTGACGATCTTCTATCCCTACCTGGCGCCGGTCGTCTTCGCCGTCGCCCTGTTCAGCTTCACCCTGGTTCACGTCCTCGCCGGGCGGTTCTTCATTCTCCCGGCCCGCCTGAAATTCTCCCTGCTGGTGATCATCGCCTCGGCCTGCCATCTGGTCCTGGACCTGTTCCTGCAGGCCGACGCGGCGTTCGACGAGAACGCCGCCCTGCTGCGCGGGATCGGCTACGTGGTGCCGGGACTGATCGCGCACGATTTCTCCCGCCACGGCATCGCCGCGACCAGCCGCAACATCCTGCTGACCTCGGCGATCGTGGCCGCCGCCCTGTTCCTCGTGGCCTCCCTCATGCCGGTCTACGGCCGGGTGCACGAGAGCGCCGTCGTGCCGCTCTACCCCGTCGATCTGCGCCTGCTGCCGCTGCTGGTCTTCCTGAGCCTGATCGGCTGGTACGGCCTCACCCGGGTCGGCCGGCTGCGCTGCGGCGGCGTCCTGGGCGGCGCCTTCATGACCCTGCTGGTGCTGCAGCCGGTCGAACTGCTGCTCGCCGCGCTGACCGCGGCCGCCACGATCCTCGTCGTGCGCTACCTCGTGGAACCTTGCACGATCACCTTCGGCCGCCGGCGCTTCGCGGCCCACCTGATCGTGGGCGCCTGCCTGTCCTGGGCCCTGTCGGCCGTCCGCGAGGCCTGTTTCGGCGGCGCGACGATCGCCACGGTCACGCCCTCGCTCGCGGTGGTCGGGGTGCTGCTTGCCGGCCTGCTGGCAAGCGACGCGGCGCGGGTGGGCCTCGTCCGCACGGCGGCCGGCATCGCCGGCTGCGTCGGCTTCACCCTCAGCGGCGTGCTGTTCGTGACCGAGCTGCTGCAATACGGGATCGGCATGATGAGCGTGCCGTTCCTGATCGCCTGCATCCTGCTGGCCTTCGTCGCCAGGCTGTCCCTCGTCTTCCTGCCGCCCCGCCGCGTCATCGCCTCCGGAGATCTGCCATGAGCGCCTCGAACGACCAGAACGCACGCCCGGGCGGTGCCGCCCGCCGCCGGGGCCGCCTCGCCGTCGTCCTCGTCCTGCTGGCGGCGCTGGCGGGTGGCGGCTACCTGCTGGCCGAAGGCCGGTACGGGAGCGTGGTCACCTCCGGCGACGCCCATGTCCACGGCGCGGTGGTGCGCCTCGGCACGCGGTTCGACGCCCGGATCGCGGCGCTGCATGTCGACCTGGGCGATGAAGTCGCCCGCGGCCAGGTCCTGGTCGAGCTGGAGGATGCGCACCTGCGCGCCCGGGTCGCCGCCGGCCGCGCCCGCGCCGGGGAGATCGGGGCGGAGCGGCAGGCCGCGGAGATCGCCCTGGAGTTGGACGCGCGGCGGGCCGACGAGCGGCGCGACCAGGCCGCGCTGGAGATCCGGGCGCTGGAAGCCGAACTCGCCGCCGCCCGGGCCTCGCGGGAACAGGCGGAAAACCGGCTGGAGCGCACCCGCAGCCTGTACGAGCGGGGCACGGCCAGCGCCCGGCAGTTCGACCTTGCGCGCGAGGAGTTCCTGACCGCGCGGGCGGACGTCGAACGGCTCGCCGCCGAGCGCAAGGCGGCGCGCACCGCGCTCGCCATCGCCGAGATCGAGATCGAGCGCCGGCGGGTCCGCCAGGTGGAGCTCGCCGTGCTGACGCAGCGGGAGGAGCGCGTCCGGCGGGACGTCGAGGTGCTGGAGACCGATCTCGCCGCGACCCGGCTGAGCGCCGCGCATGCCGGGCTGGTGACCGAGGTCGCGGCCCGCGAAGGCGCCTCGGTCCGCCCGAACGACACGATCCTGAGCTACTGGATCCGCGAGCGCAGCTGGATCGCGGCCTGGGTCTCGGAGAACGACGCGACGCGGATCCGCCCGGGCATGGCGGTCGAGATCCGCTTCGACGCCCTGCCCCGCGACACGCCGTTCGGCGGACGGGTCGCGCAGGTCCTGATCGCGGCGGACGCCCGCGAGCGCACCCTGCCCGGCCGGCCGATCAGTCCCCTGCTGCCCGACCGCTCGCGCTTCGCCGTGAAGATCGTGCCCGACGGGACGGCCTGGCCGGAGAGCGCCCGTCCCGGCAGCGCCGCCCGCGTGCGCATCGAGACCGGCAACCGCTAGGGCGCGTTCACGAGCCCGCTTGCGGATCCGTCGCCGGCGCGGCCCGGCCGCCGGCATTGCGCCGGACGGCACCGGGACCCACGATGCGCCGGGAATCGCCGCTGGGAGAACACCGCATGACCGCCACCCCCAGAACCGCCGTCATCGGCCTCGGCTCCATGGGCTACGGGATCGCCCGATCCTGCCTGCGGGCCGGCCATGTCACCCACGGTTTCGACGTCGTCTCCGAACGGGTCGACCGCTTTCGCGACGAGGGCGGCGCCGGCGAGGCGCCGTCCGAGGTCGCCGACCGGCTGGACGCCCCGGTCGTCGTGGTGCTGAACGCCGCGCAGACCGAGACGGTGCTGTTCGGCGACGGCGGCCTGGCGCCGGCGATGCGGCCGGGCAGCGTGGTGATCGCCTGCGCCACCGTGCCGCCGGACTTCGCCCGGGCGATGGCGGCGCGCTGCCGGGAACACGACCTGCACTATCTCGACGCGCCGATCTCCGGCGGCGCGGCGAAGGCCGCGACGGGCCAGCTCTCGGTCATGGCCGCCGGCACGCCGGAGGCCTTCGCCGCCGCCCGCCCGGTGCTCTCGGCCACCGCCGAGACGGTGTTCGAACTGGGCGGGACCGCGGGCGCCGGTTCGGCGATGAAGGCGGTCAACCAGCTGCTGGCCGGCGTGCATATCGCCACCATGGCCGAGGCCCTGACCTTCGGCATGACCCAGGGCATTGCGCCCGAGACCTTCCTCGAGGTGATCGGCAAGTGCGCGGGCACGAGCTGGATGCTGGAGAACCGGGCGCCGCACGTGATCGCCGGCGACTACACGCCGCACAGCCAGGTGGCGATCTGGCCCAAGGACCTGGGCATCGTCCTCGACATCGCTCGCGAGGCCCGCTTCAGCGCGCCGATCACGGCCGCTGCGCTGCAGCAGTTCCTGGCCGCCGCCGGCATGGGCCTGGGCGGCGAGGACGACGCGGCGGTCGCCAAGGTCTATGCCCGCAACGCCGGCCTCACCCTGCCCGGCGAATAGCAGTGATCAGCGGCCGGCCGCTTTCGCCGGCGCCTCGATCCGGGTAATCTATTCAACAGATGAATGTTTCGCGACGAAGTCGCGCGGAGAAGAAAGAGGGCCGGGATGGCGTCATTCGCGCCGGTGCGGGCGCTGCTGCGGGGCCTGGAGGTCCTGCGCGTCGTCAGCGAGGACGGGCCGCTGACCGCGACCGATCTCTCCCGCGCGCTGGACCTGCCGCAGCCGACGGTGATCCGCCTGCTCGAGACCCTGATCGCGGCGGGCTATGTCTACCGCGTCGCCGGCGCCAGCACCTTCGGGGTGACGGCCCGGGCGCTGTCGCTGGGCAGCGGCTACGACGCCGACACGCGGCGGATCGAGCTGGCCCGGCCCCTCGTCGAGGAACTGACCGCGGAGGTCGGCTGGCCGACCAGCCTGGCGGTCTACATCGAGGCCGAGGCGGCGATGTCGATCGCCTACACCAACCGCAGCGCCTACGGCCTCTCCATGCCCGGCCGGCTGGGCGCGCGGGTGCCGCTGCTGGTGACCGCGGCCGGCATCGTCTATCTCGCCCACCGCGAGGAGGAGGAATGCGCGGCCATTCTCGAGCGGCTGGATCAGTCCCGCAGCGCCTGGGACACCGATCCGACCTATCGCGAGGGCCTGGAACAGCGGCTCGATGCCGTGCGCCGCGACGGCTACGGCCTGTCGGCGCAGGCCTACCTCGATGCCGTCTACGATTCTCGCCTGTGGGCCGTGGCCGTGCCCATCGTGGTCGCCGGCCGGGTCGACGCGGCGCTCGCCACCATGGTGCTGCAGCCCGCCGGCGAGCCGAAACGGCTGCTGAACGGGATCCTGCCGCCGCTGAACCGCACCGCCGCCGCCATCGGCCGGCGGCTGGAGGCGGACGCGGCCGGCCTCGCGAACAGTACGGACGACGGCGGGGACTAACCGTCCTCCCCCGGACGGTCGATCAGCTCGATGATCGCGGGAAAGTAGTTTTCGCCCAGTCCCTCGGCGATCGCGGCCTCGTAATAGCCTGCCACGAGGCTGGCGACCCTCGGCTCGACCCCGCAGCGTTCGGCCAGCGCGATGGCGTAGCCCAGGTCCTTCAGCACATAGCCCGAAGGAAAGGCGCGTTCGGGGAAGCGGCGCGGCAGCATCGCCTTCCTGCCGTGGTTGCGCAGGACGAAGCTGTCGCCCGAACCGCCGGAAATGGCGTCCAGCAGCGTCTCCGGCGCCACCCCGGCGCGTTCGCCGATCACCATCACCTCGGCCAGCGCGGCGACATGCTCGAACACCAGGGTGTTGTTCAGCAGCTTGACGACCTGGCCGCAGCCGACGCCGCCGCACAGCGTGATGTCGGAGCCCATGTGGCGCAGCAGCGGCGCGATCGTCGCGAACAGCGCCGGCTCTGCGCCGACCATGATCGCCAGCGTGCCCTCTTCGGCCGCCTGGCGGGTGCGGGCGACCGGCGCGTCGGCGAAGGCGAGGCCGGCGGCCGCGAGCCGGCCGGCAACGTCGCGGGCCTCGTCGACCCCGGTGGTGCTGAGGTCGACGACGATGGCGCCGCGTCGCGCCGCGCCGGCGATGCCGTCGTCGCCGAGGCAGACCTCGGTGACCTGCGCGCCGCCGGGCAGGGACAGGAAGATGATGTCCGCACCCGCGGCCAGCGAAGCCACCGAAGGCGCCGGTTGCGCGCCGGCCGCCACCGCCGTCGCCAGCGCGTCGGAATCGCGGTCGAAGGCCCGCACCGGGCCGGGATGTTTCGCGACGAGGTTGCGGCACATCGGCCCGCCCATGACGCCGAGGCCGATGAAGCCGATCGCGGGAATGTCGTTGTCCGTCATGCCGTCAGTCCATCAGCATGCCGCCGTTGACGTCGAGCGTCGTGCCGGTGATCCAGTTCGAGGCGGGCGAGCACAGGAACAGGATGCCCTGGGCGATGTCCTCGGGCTGGCCAAACCGGCCGAGCGGCACGCTGCCGTGCGCCTTCGGCGGCTGGCGTTCGGTGACGCTCTGCCACATCGGCGTCTCCACCGGGCCCGGCGCGATGACGTTGGCGTAGACACCGTGCGCCGCGCCGGCCTTGGCGGTCCACTTGATGATGCCGTGCACCGCCGACTTGGCCGCGACATAGGCCGGACCGGCCGCGACGCCGCCGATCTTGGCGGCGATCGAGCCCAGGGCGACGATCTTGCCGCCGCCCTGCGCGCACATCTGCGGATAGATCCGGCGCAGCGGGTTGACCACGCCCATCACGTTGACGTCGAGGATGCTGCGCCACTCATCATCGTCGGCCTCGGCGATCGGGGTGTTGGCGATGGAACCGGCGCACAGCACCAGGGCGTCGATCCGCCCGTCGGCCTGCAGCATCTCCGCGACGATGCGGTCGGTCTCTTCCCGGCTGGTGACGTCGTAGCGCCGGTAGCGCACGCCCGCCTGCCCGGCGAAGGGATCCTCGGGCACGAGATCGGTGGCCAGCACGCTTGCGCCGGCCTCGGCGAAGGCGTCGACCACGGCGCGGCCGATGCCGCCCGCCGCGCCTGTGATCAGGACTTTGCGGCCGTCCATGCGGGCCGGCGCGCTGAGGGGGATCGTCGTCATGCCGGTTCTCCGGAACTCGGGGCGGGGAGATCGAAGCGGAAGGCCGCGCCGTCGGTGATCGTGGCGTAGCGGCCGAGGCAGGAGAGCGCGTGGGCGTGCTCGTCCGCCGTCGCCCCGGCGCAGCAGTCTTCCAGGATGACGACGTCGTAGTCCCGGTCGTGCGCGTCGCGGGCGCCCGAATGCACCACGCCGTTGGTGGACACGCCCGTGAGCACCAGCCGACCGATGCCGTTCGCGCGCAGGATCGGCTCCAGCGCGGTGCCGTAGAACGGGCTGACCCGGTGCTTGACGATGTCGAAGTCGCCCGGCTCGGGCGCCAGCGACGGATGCACCGCGGTGCCCGGCGTGTCGAGGCGGAACAGGCCGGCCTCGCGCGCCTTCGAGAAGACCGGGGAAGCCGGCGGGCATTCGCGATAGTCGGCCGAGAAGCCGACGCGGACATAACCCACCGCCACGCCGGCGGCCCGCGCCGCGGCGATCGTCCGGGCGGTATTCGCCAGCACGCCGCGTTCGGCCATCAGCCGCCCGTACGTCCCGGCGTTCGGTCCGGTCTCGCTGACCAGGTCGTTGATCATGTCCATGACCAGCAGGAGGGTTTTCGTCATGAATGCTCCTTATTGGGGAAAACGGATGCCTTGTGTCCGGCCGCGGGGGCGCCGGCGCGACCGGGCCGGGAAGCCCTCAGACCGCGCCGCCGGCGAAGGTGATGCGATGCAGCACCCGGCGGTGGCCGTGATAGTCGTTGATCGGGTTGTGCAGGGCACAGCGGTTGTCCCACAGCGCGATCGAGCCCGGCGCCCAGCGGAAGCGGCAGGTGAATTCCGGCCGGGTCTGGTGCTCGAACAGGTAGTCCAGCAGCGGCCGGCTCTCGGCCTCGCTCCAGCCCCGGAAATGCGTGGTGTGGGCGAAGCTGACATAGAGGCTCTTGCGCCCGGTCTCGGGATGCACCCGCACCACCGGGTGTTCGGCGACGCGGGCCACGTTCGCTTCCTTCGGCGCTTCGGCGATGGCCCCGGCGCGGGTGTCGACGACGCGGCCCTTGTGCGAGGAATTGACCCCGACCAGCCCCTCAAGAAGCTGCTTCAGGCCGTCCGAGAGGGTCTCGTAGGCCCGGTAGCAATTGGCGAACAGCGTGTCGCCGCCATGCGGCGGGGTTTCCAGCGCATAGAGCATCGTCGCCATCGGCGGGCGCGGCTGGTAGGTGGTGTCGGTGTGCCAGAGACCGCCGAAATTCACGGTCTCGTCCTCGCGCTTGATGATCGGCGTGATCACCGGATGCTCCGGCAGGCCCTGCACGAAGGGATACTCGACCGGCTCCCCGAAACGCTCGGCCAGCGCGACCTGCCGCGCGGGGCTCAGCGCCTGGTCGCGGAAGAACACCACCAGATGTTCGAGCCAGGCGGCGCGGATCTCCGCGATGGTTTCGTCGTCGACATCCTTCGAGAAATCGACGCCCGCGATCTCGGCGCCCAGCGCGCCCGCGATCGGGCGGACCTCGATATGCCGGTAGGCCATGGCCGTTCCCTCCCGTGCGCGACCGGCGGACGGCAGCCGTCCCGGCCGGCGCGCGCCCGTCATTTATCCACTTGTTGAATACGAGTTTCAATATTAATCTTGCCGGCGTTGCAGATTTTTTTCAAATGCCGCCGCCGGGACAGCCTCCCGTGGCGCGCGGATCGGGGGAACGGGATGGCGTCTGCCGGCAGCGGGGATCCGAGGCTGCTCGTCCTGAAGGGCGACGGCATCGGCCCGGAGATCACCGACGCCGCGCTCGCGGTGCTCGTCGCGGCCGGCGAGGCCTGCGGCTTCCGGCCGGCGCTGGAATTCCTGCCGATCGGCTTCGAGGCGCTTGCGGACAGCGGCACCAGCTTTCCCGATGCGGTGGCGGACGCCGCCCGGGCCGCCGACGGGGTGATCCTGGGGCCGGTCTCGCACAACGACTATCCCGCACCGGCCGACGGCGGGCTCAACCCCTCGGGCGAGCTGCGCCGGCGGCTCGACCTCTACGCCAACATCCGCCCGGCCCGCTCCCGCCCGGGCCTGCCGCCGAAATGCGGCGAGAGCATCGACCTGGTGATCGTGCGCGAGAACACCGAGGGCTTCTATGCCGACCGGGCGATGCATCTGGGGCCCGGCGAGTTCATGCCGACGCCGGACATCGCGATGTCGCTGCGCAAGATCACCCGCGAGGGCAGCACGCGGATCGCCCGCGCCGCCTTCGAGCTGGCGATGCGGCGGCGGCGGAAGCTGACGGCGGTGCACAAGGCGAACGTGCTGCGCGTCGGCGACGGGCTGTTCCTGGACTGCGTGCGCGCGGTGGCGGCGGACTATCCCGAGGTGTCTTACGAGGAGCGCATCGTCGATGCCATGGCCGCCCTGCTGGGTCGCGATCCCGCACCCTTCGACGTGGAGGTGACCACCAACATGATCGGCGACATCCTCTCCGACCAGGCTTCCGAGATCGCCGGCAGCCTCGGCCTCGCCGCCTCTCTGAACGCCGGAAGCGCGCACGCGGTGGCCCAGGCGCAGCACGGCTCCGCGCCCGACATCGCCGGAACGGACCGCGCCAATCCGGGCTCGCTGATCGGCTCGCTGGCGATGCTGCTCGACTGGCTCGGCGAACGGCGCGAGGATGCGCGCCTCGCCCGGGCCGCGGGCCTGATCGAGACCGCGCTGGATGCGGCGATCGCCGTGCCCGGACACCGCACCCGGGATCTCGGCGGCCCGGTCGGCACGCGGGATTTCGCCGGGATCGTCATCGACCGCCTGCGCGAGCGGGCCAGCGCACAGAAAGCGGAGAGCGGCAATGCAACTTGAAGGCCGGGTGATCACGGACCAGCTCGCCTTTCCCGAGGGACCGATCGCGATGCCCGACGGCAGCGTCATCGTGGTGGAGATCGAGGGCGGCCGGCTGACCCGGGTCCGCCCCTCGGGCGAACTGGAGGTGGTCGCCGAGCCCGGCGGCGGCCCCAACGGCGCCGCCATGGGGCCGGATGGCAAGTGCTATGTCTGCAACAACGGCGGCTTCAACTGGACCCGCGATGACAGCGGCCTGCAGCGGCCGATCGGCTGCGCCGACGACTATTCCGGCGGGCGCATCGAGCAGGTCGACATCGAGACCGGCCAGACCAAGGTGCTCTACGACCGCTGCGGCGAGCACCTGCTGAAGGGCCCGAACGACATCGTCTTCGACCGGAACGGCGGTTTCTGGTTCACCGACCTCGGCAAGGTCTACGAACGGCAGATGGACCGCGGCGCGGTCTACTACGCCCGCTGCGACGGCTCGCTGATCCGCGAGGCGGTGTTTCCGGCGATGACGCCGAACGGCGTCGGCCTGTCGCCGGACGGCAGCACGCTCTACGTCGCCGAGACCGAGACCAGCCGGCTGTGGGCCTTCGACATCGTCGGCGAAGGCGAGGTGGCGAAGGCGCCCTGGCCCTCGCCCGGCGGCGGCCGCATGCTCTACGGCGCGCCGCACTACCAGCGCTATGATTCCCTGGCGGTGGAGGCCGGCGGCAACATCTGCGTCGCCACCCTGGTGCGCGGCGGCATCAGCGTGATCTCCCCCGACGGCGACCTGCTGGAATTCCACGCGGCCGCCGATCCCTACTGCACCAACATCTGCTTCGGCGGCCCTGACATGAAGACCGCCTTCATCACCCTGTCGGGCACGGGCACGCTGCTGGCGGTGGACTGGCCGCGCCCGGGGCTGGTGCTGGAGGGGTGAGATCACAGCTAAAATAGAGAGAAATTTCGTCGTTTCTCGCAAAGAGTCCGATCCATTCCCAACCAGAATGAATCTAAAAATTTTTCTCAATATACTGAAATTGAAGTAGATGAATTGTGACGTTAAAGTAATAATGAGTTTGCAAATATTTCATTATTGAATATTCAGTATAATTTGTAGAATTTATTTCATGTCTGCAATATATTGAGACAATATCCACATAATTGGGTCTGATATTCTTCGTCCAATATTATCTCCCTTGTTTTTGGCAATCGCAGATACACTAAAATATGAAAAATTGTTAAATCTAATCTCAACAAGATCAATCAAACGTTGGGCTCCCCATGCAATTAACTGACGGCGAATGAGTTCATTGCGGGCTGTATCCCGTTCATTTTGATTTATCAGGCCAAGCGGTAGCGCCTCATCTCCAACAATGCTCTCAAGTCTCCCAGCATCAATTTTCGTAAGAACAATAACTATTGGAATATCGATTTTTTTACTCCGAGGAGCACCGAAACTCGTTTCCAAATTAAGTAGCAGTCGTTCAAATGCGAGATCCGGAGCAAGTCCCGAAGGCTTGACCATTTTCTGCAACCGCCGGAAATCTTGCCCGTACATCTTTGGAACCTCTGGCAACGAGAAAGGGTCTATCAGAAAAATCAGTCCCGAAGCGCTGTCAAGAAAGTCATGGCCCTGAATCCCGCCTAGACCTTGCAGAACTTCACCCGCTTCATCGTAAAAATATACCATCCATAACCGTTTTTTATTGTCTGTGATTTGAAAATTGATTGTACGTGGTACTCTGTCATTTGTTTTATCTGGCATTCTTCCTTGTTTCATGTGCTGTACAATTTCTTCGTTCTCCTGCTCAGTGGTCGGATCCAGAAATTCAGCATGCAAACCTCGAGCTTGAAGATCAGTGAACGTCTTGGCGATACAGGCATTGATGAATGCGGTCTTGCCGACAGCGGGCCCTCCATAGACCGGAACAAGCAGCTTCCGACCAGACAGATGCTTCGCATTCAGTGGACGATCACAATGACGACAGCGACTGGGAAGCCGACTCCGGTTCGAGAACATCGTGCAAGGCAATCGTTTGCCGCACCGGCAGCGGTGGAAGAAAATCCCGAATCGGGACGGACGAAGATGGTGATGTCGTCGACCACACGTGTCGCAAAGATAAACAGGGAGTGCCGAATCGCGATGACAGTGAGGACAACGAACACTGATTCTCTTTACAAGATAAATTGTCGATTCTATCAAATAAAAAATTGCAAAAACTACATATACTGATGAAAAAACCACGATAAGAACAAGTGAATGAATAAAAGAAAAAACAATAATAAATATACTTCCAAATAATAATACTGATGCAGAAACGAAAAATCTAAATACAGTTATAAATATATTCCAACCACCTTCTTCAAAGAGTGCAATTCCTTCGGAAATATTGGATTTAGCATAGACATAGTTGGCATGCGAAGCGGCGGCAACAGTACGTTTGAGATCGCGGTATCCCTTGCCGAAAAAATAGCTCTCGATGGCAGGGTGCGTCTCATCCGACATGGTTGACTACTCGTAGCGAACGTTCTTACGGAAAGCCTGATAGTAGCTGCCAGCCGCATGGATCGCCCCAAAGATGGACCCGGTGGCCCCGATCGCGAGAACAGCCACGGTCGCCACAGAGATCAGCATTCCGGCCACGACGATCACAAGCAGCAGCAGGACGATTGCGACAGCCCCCCTGTCTTCGGAATTGTCACTCATCACGTGATGGCCGCTGGCCCTGTCGTTGCGGGTGCTGCTTTCCCGCCACAGGCTTTGGTTGGACACCTCGCCTTGCTGGCCAGATCCTGAACTGCTGGACCGCGCGACTCACTCGGGTGACGAGAGGTTCTGCAAGGCGCTCGGTCGACTGCTGAACAAGCTGGAATTTTTCCGATGTCAGGCCGTCGCTGAAATGAGGCTCCAGTCGCGCGAACAGATCGGGAAGTTCATCGCGTCGATAGCTCGACGACAATGCCTCGGCGCAACACTCCACAAGCGGTTCAAGTTCCGAAGCAACGAACGCTGACCATTCGCCGGTACCGGCATCGTCGATCACGGTGGAGAGCACAGTTATCAGGTTCCCTGGCCCCGTCCTAGCCCGCCTGCGCACGCTCCGTGCAAACAGCGCCAGAATTCGCTTGCGTTCACCAAGGCGAATGCAGAAATCGAGATGAGGAATCGGGTCATCGTCGACATCGAAGACAAACCGATCGAATGCCAGTTCCATGAATCGGTTGCGTTCTGCAACAGTTCGGGAACACAGCACCTGTTCCGCCATGTCCAGATCGAAGCTGAAGGGATCTTCGATCATATGTCTGGACAAAAGGATGTAGGCAGCATTCAAGCGAGCGCGATCGATGCTCAACGAGGCCGCCATCTGGTCGATCATCGTGGCAAACACGTGGTCCGCGGCGCTGGTTCGCTTCCCCGAGAGCTGTCTGTCGATCCGTCGCACGATTTCGGCTCGGATGACGGCATCAAGTTCGTTCCAGGTCTCGGTCCGAGCGGCCGCCAGACACAAGGGCTTGATAAATCTCTCATCACTTCGGCGGAGGGTTTCGGAAAGCCCCTCGACCTTGAACTTCCGCCAGCGATGTTCTGCCACGGCATCTGGTTTCGGTCGTTCGAGAAACAGCTCAAGCGCTTGAACCGGATCCTCCTGGCGCTCCAGATCGGCCAGGAACTCCGCCAATGCCAGCGCCTCCTCACCAACGTCGACCAGACGTGCTCGAATGTGAGCCGATCGTGCTGGCGCGATCTGTCTCAACCGGCCGTTCAACGATAGAACGAACTGTGACTGTTTTTGCGGACGATCCGCCAGCTCCCTGAAAACGTGTGCCGACACCTCGACGCAACCGTCGGTCTCCTCGCAGAGAACTGTCAGGATCTCGTCCGCCTTATCCTGCGACGGTTGCAACACAAGAAACCTGCTGGCAATCGCCGGGAACAGGTATTCCCAGACCGCCGCATCCCTCGGGAATGCCTGCACCAGATCGAGAATCGGCCGGACCTGATCTGCTTCCAGACTGGCAATTAGATTGCAGAGATCGTCAATCAACTCGTCGCCTGACAGGATTTCCTCAAGGGATTCCCGCCAGCCCCGGTTCGACGACAGAAGGCCGGTAATCACCTCGACATGGCGGATCAGGAGCTCCCGATCACCAGAGTGGAGCCGATCCAGCAACAGGCGAACCAGCTCCGTCGCCGTCATTTGCTTCGCCATGCCGCTGTCCACCGCCTGAGCAGCCGCAACCAGGAGATGGACGGCAATATCGGCTTGTTTCGTCCCGCCAGAACGCGCAAGCCGCCGCACCAGATCTCCCACCGTATTCACGAGAGCATCGTCGGCTTCGGGAGAAAGGTGATCGCGCACAATCGCAGACAGTCTTTCGATTTCGGGCGTAGCCCACCTGATCGCGTCGTCGGTGCCTTGCCACAGGGCGCACAAGAGTCCCAGATCGGGCCCGAGAGGCAGGTCGATGAAATTTCTGCTCAGGAAGCAGGTGAATTCTGCAAGCCGTTCTGGAGACGAGACGATCGAGCGCACCGCAAACTCGGCAAAGAAGCTGGCACTCGCGTGTCTCTCACCTTCGTAACCCGTGAACGACGAGCAGACACCGCCTTCAATATCGATCGCAAAGTACAGGAACTTGTGATCGGTCTCATCGAAACGCAGTGTCGATCCCGATACTGTTGCATTGATATCGCACAGTTCCCTCTCGTTGTGGGCATAGGTCGACCACGTCAGCGGCAGAGCAAGGTGCACGGGCAGGCAGGATAGCGTTGCGCCGACCCAGAGGTGATTGTGTTCCGGTGTGTCACGAAAGACGATGCTGCGCCCCAGAATGCCTCTGCACAGAACTGCGACCAGCGCATCGCGCAGATGCCGTTGCCGATCGGGAGAAGCCAGAAAATTCCGGACCTCGCCATGCAGGAAGGCGGAGTGGCTCGAGAAGATATCGCATTCCAGGCGAGGCAGGGGTGAAGGCGCGTTATCCGTGTCGTCATCCGCGTTCAGTTGACGGACCCAGCCCGTCCATCGCGACAGGCTGAGCAGGGGATGGGGTGCACAGTCGCGTTCGAAGACCAGAGAGTGCGCAAAGCAATTACCTTCGCGACCCGAGTAGTCGAGGCCGGCATACACCGTCGAGGTGAGCACTATCCGACCGTCCGAAAGCGGGTACCCTCTATAGGCGACGGGATACTCCGACTCGCCTCGCTGTTTCGGACGGAGATAACCGCAATGCGCGACGATCTCGTTGCTGTGGGCACGATCCAGACCGTCCGACAGGGTCCGGACCTGAAAACCGTCTCCCCCGAAATAGCCTCGACGACAGGACGTGTAGTGCAGTTGATCGACAGTAGCCACTTTCTACGGCCCCTTGTTCGACAAAATGCCCTTTTGGGTCATGAGCCAGATGAACGGGTCCACCACTCGCCGGGGTGAAAGACGCTGGATGTTCATGTTTTCGTCGGGGGGCGCGCCGAACGACGAGGAGGCAAAGAAGCCGACATGCCTGAAGTTCGCATGAAGTTCATTGACCAACGGATGACCGCCAAGCCGGCCGATCAATTCTTCCACATCGGCACTGACGTTCTCGAAATCCTGCCGGTCGAAACCTTTTGAATGATCTGAGGCCTGCAGCATTGGTGTACCGGGATCAATGATCCGATGCAGTCCTTCCAGCACATCAGTCTTGGAGAGAGTTGCAGCGATCGGCGTTTCGATCCGGGTCTTCTCGCTCAACTCCTGGCCCTGACGGACCAAGCGGGCGATGCTGTTTACAAGTTTATCAACCGGCGCCGAGGGTTCGGGCAGGCGGATCTTGTCTTCCAGCTCACGCCGCATGAGAGGAAATTGCAGCGGATCGATCAACAGGACAATACCATCCGCCTTGAATATGTAACGATTGACGGCTGACATTGTCGCTTCGGATTCAAGATCTTCACCCGCGGAATCAAAAAAGGAAAGAGTTGAAAATCTGTTCTTTCTTAATGCAATACCACTATTCGAATCTACATTTCGTATATTGAAAACAAGAGGTCTTTTAATATCTTTATTTATAAACGCTGTTTGCGTTACATCGAGTGATTGCATTTGATCATACAATGGTTTGCGAAACTCGTTCTCAAATCTATTCTGAGTATATTCGTTTTCGGCAGAGACAAGTAGTCCAAACTGTCTTCTACCATCCTGACGCAACGTTTCGATCAGTACGGTGATGAAGTTCGATTTTCCCACTTCCTTCAGACCGACGATCGCAATGACAAAGTTGTCATACTCGCCGATCGTTCTTGGCAGGTCGGCGTGGCACACCGGGCAGATCCGCTGCCCACTGGCGGTATGGCACTCCAGGCATTCTGCTGTTAGTTCGAATTGGCCGGTCGGGGGGATCACCCTGCCAACCGGAACACCAACCGACCAGTGTTCCGACAACACGGGATCCGGTTCCGGTCGGCACGCTTGCGGTGGGGAAATACACCGAAACGGCGCCTGTCCGAGCCTGATTTCGCGAAAGCAGTTGGGACAGACCTCGTTCTTCATCGAGGTCCGCAGCGTTCCCTTGATCTTTCGACCCCAGCGTCCAGCATGTCGTAACATGATCGGCCGTCGCCTCCTATGATACGCGTGTCGATCCGAGTTGTTGCAGCCGTACCGGATCATGTTCGAATGCATGATGCAGAAACAGTCGTATCGTCTGACCCCGGGACAGACGCGATACATCCAGATCGAGATCGCAGGGCCGATTCCGCTTCAGTTCAAGAGCGTCCACGCGGAGCAACCGGTCTCCATCCTCGATTCGCAACGGAATACGGTCGGCGCTCGCGACCACGACCAGACCCCGCACAACGACATCGTTCTCCGCGGTCACTCGCAGCGCGGCCCTTAGCAAGGCACGCGGAAACCGCCGTGTGTGCAGCACCAGTTCGTAGGTGATGCGAATGGGCAGACTGTTCCGGATCTGACGACCGAGATTGGGCAGAAACGGGCCAGAAAGCGACGCGGCAAAGGACAGAAGAATAAAGAACTCGCCCGGTTCGCTGCGCACGATCTCCATGCGCGCACGATCGCCCTTGCGCAGCATCGTATGTTGCTCGGCTGCCGGATCGTTGGGACTCTTCGGAATCCGGTCACTGGATAGCGAAAGACGCGCGGCGTGAGCACCGTCCGGCCAGCGCCAGTAGAACACGAAGCCACCAGCCGTCGGATCGCAATCAAAGTTTGCGGCGGCCTCAAAATGCTGAACCAGCAGCCCCTGGCCGATCACGGCCTGGTCTTCCAAAATGGTGACCGGCACAAGAAGTTGGCTTCCCGACTGGGTCAACGATACCTTTCGTGCCCTCAGTTCCCGATCTGCGATGCGTGTCCCGATTGTCCCGACATCGACTGCCGGCATACGTCTGCCGACGACGGGGTCCTGCCCACGCCCGCACATATAGAGATGCAGGTTACCACGCTCGGGTTCGGTGAAGGCAATGTCGAGGACATGGGCAGTCTTGCCCTGCAGGGTCAGATCCATGACGGGTTCAGGCCGTTGCTGTGTCCTGGTAAGGATCGTCGCACCCGGACCCGCAATCACCCCTTCTGCATCCTCGGGATCGCGAAAATAGGGAACAACCCGGTAGCCATAGACATTCCCGGTCCGCAGTGGCTGATCGACGGCCCCCTCCAGACCGGCTCTTACCTGTTTGCCGTCTCCCGCGGCCTCGGGTTCGGTGTTGAGGCGTCGCCAGACCTTGATCTGAACCGTGCCCGCAGGTTTCTTCCATCTCAATGCGATCGAGGTCGCGTCCGCGTCCGAGACCAGGTTCGAGACACTCTCAGTTCGAAGTACGGGCCCCACCAGGGCAGCCTGACCGGAGATCACGCCATCGCGAACCGAAAAGACGCCATAGTAAACGGGTACTCCCACCGGCGCGTTGCCGTCGTCGAACCGCGCCATTGCCGTCGTGCCGATCTCCTGACCGTCCTGACCACTGTGGATGGCACTGCCGATCTTCCGCATTATGCGATAGGTGTGCCGTTCATGAGAGCGGACAGGATCCCAATGCAGCCTGAACCCGTGGCCATTGCGTTCGACAACGACACGCGACGGGGCCGGCGGGGGAAGACGTTGAATCAACGCGGCGGCTTCCCCGTAGTCCCCCGCAATGCTCAACGCATCCCGGCAAAGCGCAATGGCCTTCGCCTGACGCCCACTGTTCGCCGTCTGCCTTGCCTCGATCAGCAGTTGGCGCGCGCGTTCCAGATCCTTCCGGTTCTGATTTGCAAGCTTCTCCAGGGCTTCTCCTCCGCCGTCACGTGATTCCGTAGCCAGCAGTGTCTCGACTGCAAACAGTTTGTTGTCGTTGCGCAATGCACGGACTTTCGCGAGAAACTCGCTGCGCCGCTGTGCAAGTGCTTCGACCCGCGAAAGACCCTGTGCGGCAGGCGGCCAATTCGGCCACAAGGACAAGGCCTCGCGGAAGCTCGCCGCTGCACCGGAGAGATCGTCCGACTGCTCGAGACTTCGTGCTCGGTCAACCAGCCGTTCCAGTCGAACCTGATTGCCGGTTTCGAAGCCGCATCGGGGACACTGGTGCAGGTCGATACGACAGCTATGACCACAACTCGGGCAGGACACATGCAGATCGCGGTCGCAACTGCGGCATTGCATGCGCTCATCTCCAACCTGCAACTCCCCGCACGGACAGCGCCAGATATCGATCTGGCGCGCGTCTCGCTGTTGCGCATCTTCAATGTGCCAGCCCCGTTTGACAGCCCTATGGCGCACGAACGCCTCCGCATCACCGGCATCGCATCCCGCTACCGTCATCTGGCGCAACAGGGCGTCGTGGTCCGCGCGCGTCAGGTATCCCTTAGCGCCGGCCGTTTCGATGAGCGGCCGGAAGGCCTCGAAAATCTCAAAGGCGATGCTGTGATCGTATCGCCGCCTCTTGTCATCATCCGCGAAGATGTCGACCGCCTGCCCCGCCAGCACCTTCAGACTGGCCTGAATGCGGTTGCCCGTATCACCGCGGTCCTGGATCTCGCGGTAGAGTTCGCTGGCCCGTTTCAGCAGTTCGCCTGAAGACGTGGACGCTGGCAAATCCAGAGCCTCGTAAAGAGTGGCCTTGTCGATCGCGTCGAGCTGCTGGCGAATCCGGTCCGCATAGGCGCGGTCGAGTCTTGGCCTATCCGCCCAAGGATCTTCCTCCGGTTCAGTTCTCTCTTTCTTTTCGTGAAGACCGGCGCTCTTCAGTTGCTTCTCGATCGTTTCACGCGATAGAACACCGTCAAGATCACGCTCGATATTGGCGATCTGTTGGGGCGAAAAGAACCCGTGCACCTTCAACAGCGCAATGTGCGGATCAAGTTTCTTCAGTGCGGCGTTCCGCCTCTTTCTCAGGATCCGGCTTGCCGCCTTCGCTTCCGTCGTCAGCGCTTCCGCGGAAACGGCCTTGCCCTCGAGAAGTCTCAGCTTCTCAAGGCGCACGGATGCCGCGGCCGAATTCGCGCCCTGGCTCTCCTCTCGTTTCCAGGCCATCCGCTTCGAACGGATGGTGTCCTGCACAACGCTTGGATCCCGACACTTTGGATCAAGATCCAGGAGAATGAAGAGATTGTCTTCCTCGCCCATGATCGTCGACGCTCAGTGCCGCAACGCCCGCAGCGCCGCGCGGGCCTGGCCGGAACTCAGTCTGCCGCCACTGTCGGCAATGATCTGCGCGATGGTCGAGAAGGTCGTCTGCAGGGCGGAAAGTTCGGTGAAGATGGCTGCATTTTCGAGAGAAGCGATCTGCTCGAGGAATTCCGAATCCGCCTCGCCAAAACCCAGCGCGACGATCTCAATGCCGGCAGCATGGCAGGCACGGGCACGGTCGATCGCTCCCGCCTGATCGCTCCAGATGCCGTCGGCCAAGACGATAGCCAATCGCGGGCCCTCGACATCATCGAGCACGGAAAGCAAGGCATCGAACGGATGGGCCGAATTTGAAATGCCCACCTCTCCGATCGCCATCGCCGCAATGGCCCGGCGGATGCGCTCCGGTTTCTCGCAGGCCTTCAGCTTGATCCGGGCGTGGTCGGCAACCGAGATCAAACCGATCCGTGCGCCGTCCAGATCGGTATGCTGCAGGAACGCCAGCGCCGACCGCTTGGCTTCTGCAAGAGGTTCGCCGTCCATCGAGCCCGACAGGTCGAAGACCAGATAGATGGTCATGGATTGTCCGGAAATGATCTTTTGTGGCGGCTGAAGGAAACGATCCGGTACATCCGCCGGCAGAGGCCGAGCCACAAGGGCAAGGTTCGTGCCGTCCGCAACCAGTGTCGCGGTGACGTCGACGGTGCCGTTTTCGTTGTACCCGTAGGCGACATCCACCTCTTGAGGGCCCGTCGCCTTCAATTCGGTACCATCCACCACGTATCGCCCCAGATAGGACACCGTATCCGGCGCGGCCATGTCCGAACCACCCTGGGTAAGGAAGATCTCCAGCACTTCCCGCTCGAGCGGACCGGGACTGAATTCATGACGAAACCGGCGCACTTCGCGACAGGGCAGCGAACGGCTTTTGGGAACGATCACGGAATTCACGAAGGCTAGAGCGTCCGGGGTGACGGCAATCATCCCCAGGCTGTGATTGGTCACATCGACGACCGGGCGCATGGCCGTTCCCGGACCTGGTCCGCCATCGCTGACAGTCAACCGGCGAGACTGCTGCAGGCGATGCGCCTCCAGCGCCGCCCCAAGCGCGACCGCCTCGTCGACATCAATGCCACGCACAGGGGCGCGGCCGAACCTCCGGGCAAGGAACCGGCTCACCATTGGCATGCGTGAGGCTCCACCGACGGTCAGCACCGCATCGATATCGCTGTCCTGCATGCCGTGATCGAGGAGGACCTTGTCCACCAGTGCGATGGTGCGGTTCAGATGATCGCTCGAAGCCTCCTCGAAGGCCTCCCGAGCTATCTCATAGGCCGCGCGAATACCGTGCGCCAACATGGAAACCCGCACGCTCTGGCGCTCTGACAGGGCATGCTTCGCGCTCTCGGCACGGGCCAGCAGTTCGATCTGGGCCTCGAAATCGCTCGCGATCTCCATGCCGTGCTCGTCTTCGAAACGATGCGCCAAGAGGGAGTAAAGGGCGGCATCAAAGTCCTTTCCACCAAGCTGGTGATCCCCCTCCGAACCCAGGATCCGGATGTCGTCGGCCAGATCCAGCAGGGTGACGTCGAACGTTCCGCCGCCAAGGTCGTAGACCAACAGGTGGCCATTGGGCCGGGCCTCGGACTGGCCGTAGGCGATGGCGGCGGCCGTCGGTTCGTTGATCAGCCGACTGACGTTCAACCCGGCCATGTGCGCAGCTTCGATGGTGGCCGTTCGTTCCCGTTCCCTGAAATAGGCGGGCACCGTGATCACCGCTTCGTCGATCCGGCACGCCAGCCGGTGTTCGGCGTCTTCCTTGAGCCTGGAGAGCAGCAATGCGGACAGGGAGGTCGGCTCGTGGTCGACGCCGTCTGCCGTGATCAGCGGCGACCGATCGCCCATGAGCCGCTTGAATTGTGCAAGTGTGCGCCGATCGCCGAATGCGAGCCGCTCTCTGGCGGCATCGCCGACCTCGATTCCGCTATCGCCGAAGTGAATGACAGACGGCGTAAACCGAGCGCCGTCCCGGTTGGGAACGATGACGCCGCGTCCATAGGCATCGACCGTTGCAACGGCACAGTTCGTCGTGCCCAGATCGATGCCTACCGGCGGTTTCAACGGCCGCTCCCCTTCTTGCCCGTCGAATCGGGAACTAGCTGACGGTCATGCCTGACTGGCGGCTCCTCGCCTGCTGCACATCCTCCTCGCTCATCACGCTGTCGGTTCGGAACTCCGCTCTGACGTCACGATGCGTGGTCAGGTCCTCGCCCGTCATCTTCAGCAGACCGTCAGTGGAAATGTTGAAAGTCACCCGCAAGGGCGAATCCTTCGGCAGTGCATGCTCGAAAATCAGCTCAGCCTCGCCAAGCTGCCGGCAGTCGCCAACGTCGACGCGATGCCCTCCTCCCTTGACCTTCTGACGGTTCTCGACGACGCGAATGGTCACCCGGCCCTGATCATCATCCAGCGTCTGGGCATCCTGATGCACCTTGATCGGCAGTCGGTCGTCGACCTCGATCAGATTGACGACATAGTCCTGTCGGGTCGCGTCGTCGGTGAAGATCACGCCGAAGCTCTTCGAAGTGACGGTCTCGATCTTCTTGGCCGTGATCGCTGCCAGGCTGTCCTTGGGCATACCGTAGCGATCGGACATCTCGTCAAGCGCCTGTTCGTTCGCCGCCTCGGCATCAACCGATCCGTCTGCCGTGATCTGCGCTTTCACGTCTTCCAGTTCGCTGTCGAGTTGATGCTTGAACCCGTAGATGGCAGCTCCTTTCGCGACGATCAGATGCGGATCCTGGCGTTTGATCTCGATATCCGGAAACTCCGCCTCCAGCCGCTCCGAAACCTGAGGCATCGTGGTCGAGCCACCGACCAGCAACACCGTATCGATCCTGTCGACGCCCTTCTCCCGCCCTCTCTCCATGACCTGTTTCGTGTATTCGATGGTCCGGGCCAGAAGGTCGGCGGTGATCTCCTCGAATTTCTCCCGCGTCAGCTTGATGCGCGCACGTACGATGTCGAAGAGGACCGGCGTCTCCGTCTCCATCCGGCTCGACAGCGCGATTTTGGCGCGTTCCGCGCTTAGCATCAGTTCCCTGAAAGTTTCCGGGTCATCAAGCAACGCCTCCGCCGGCTGACCCTTCTGTTCCTCGAATTCGGCCACCAGGTACTGCACGATGGCGTTGTCCCAGTTCTTGCCACCGAGCCGGTCGTCACCGCCAATGGCGACCTCCCGGATTTCCTCGCCTTCGATGGCGATGATCGTGACATCGAAGGTCCCGCCGCCGAGGTCGTAGACCAGGACGTTCTTGTCCTCGCCAAGATCCATGCCGTAGGCGATCGCCGCCGCGGTCGGTTCGGTGATGATGTAGTGAACGGTAAGGCCGGCAATCTCTCCCGCCTGCTTGGTCGCCTGACGCTGGACATTTCCGAAATAGGCCGGACAGGTGATCACCACATCCGTGATGTCTTCACCGGTCTCGAGCCTCGCGTCGTTGACCAGTTTCTTCAGTATCAGCGCCGAAACCTCTTCCGGGCGATAGTCCTGCCCGAAGGCCGGGAAACGCCATTCCTCGTCACCCATCGCCCGCTTTACGGTCTCGACCACACGATCGCTGTGCGCCGGCGCCGCATCCTTGGCCGTCTGGCCAACGACGGAATTGTCCGCGCTTTCGAAAAAAACTACCGAGGGCGTGGTCGCACTTCCCTCTGCATTGTTGATAACTACCTGTTGGCCAAACTCGTTGTAATAGGAAATGCAAGAGTAGGTGGTTCCCAAGTCAATTCCATAGATCTTGTTCATATTACCCCCGGAATTGCATACAAATTAGGAGATCAATAATGAAAAAAAACGGTGCATCATGACAATCCATGCATCATGACTTCACTGTTGGCGATACATAGATATCGACTCGTTCTTTCTGAAGCAGGGAAGAGCCGCGCTCGAACCCGGGACGAACACGACGCGCGATGAGTCCGTGCCGCGTCACGTCGTCCGTGGCGATGGAGTTCAGGACCTGCTGTCGACGGGGATTGAAGGTGTCACCGGTCTCCCTGTCCTGAAAGACCGAGACGCCCTGCACCTGCAAAGTCGATCGAACATCCTCCCGAAAACTGTCAAGGAGCTCTGCGGCATCCCGCTTGCTGATCGAGGCATCCGCGTCCACCTGTAACGCCTCGATCAGTCGGCTTGCTTCAATGTGCAGATTGACCAGAGTGCCAAGCACCGGCTCCAGCAGAGCGCCGACGAAATCCGTCTTGTAGTTCTGGAGTTCTCCATGCAGCTTGGCCACCTGTTCTTCCCGGAACCGATCGGTTCGCAGTCGCTCGTCGAATGCAGCACGAAAAGCCGCAAGATCGCTCTCGAGCGCCGCAAGCCTGGTCAGAACCGGAAGGAGTGAATTCTCCTCATGCGCAGGCTCCTGCGAACCGCTTTCACCGTCTGCCGGTTTCCCTTCGTCAGCAACGGTCGGGTCGGTGGAGGCGGAAAGTTCTCCCTGCAGCGAACCGGAAGAGTTGAACGCCGCCGCCGCGGGCGGCTCGTGAGGACACCCGAATTCACCCCTGCTTCCGGCCGGGTCGGCCCCCTCGCTATCGGATCGGGACGGTTCCGTCGCCGGTTGATCTTCGCGCGGCTCAGGAGAAGGCGGATCCGTTGTCGCTGCGAGCGTGTCGGAGCTTCCGATGTCTTCATGTTCCCCACGGCGAACCTGACCTGCAGCGCCTTCCAAATCGCCGTCACCGTCGGTGCCCATGCGGCCTCCTTGCAACAAGAGGTAGACTCTACCATCATACTTCGCAACCTAAGGCGCGCAAGCACATGACGCTCGACAAGACATCGCAAACCGCTGCATCGTCTGACCTGTTTACTTTGTTCGTCTGTCCGGACCAGACAGTTCAAGCGGGTCGCCGGTTCAATGCCAGATGATTCCGGAAGGTTGCTTCGCACCGGTCGCAGCGTCGGATCGTGTCGTTGCAAGTGTGGCTGGAACAGGAGGGAGGAAGGAGCGGGTTATCGCCACCCCGTCAAGCAGTCACGCCGGCATCGCGGGGAGATGAGCGATGAGTGACCAGACCGACCCGAACGCCAGTGATCCAAACCGCGATCCGGATATCGACGAGTTGTCGGTCCGGCTGTTGCATCACTTTCTGTACCTGCTGGACAGAAGCGGGCAGGGCTCAGCACAGGGGTTTGTTCAGAACGCCTTCGACACGGCGTTGCTTCGTTTCAAGAGCGAGCATCTCGACACCGACCTCGCAAAGCGCCTCGACGAACAGACAGCGCACTTCAGCGATCAGCTTCAGGGTCTCGAGAAGATCATTCATCGGAACGAAGCTGATGGCAGAAGTCAACTTGAGGGACTGAAGTCACGACTGGATCGGTTGCACGATGCCGTTGCCGCGGCGCTGAAGCAAGAGCCCGACGGACATGCCACGCCAGACGCAACGATGCTTGACCGGCCGCGACCGGATCGCGATCCGGCAGGAGCGACACCGGAGCCTGGGACGCCGTCGTCGACGGAGGATAGCGGCCCCCCTGAACAACGGGACCCTCAGCACGGCGAGCCAGCACAATTGCAGGCGCCATGGCTCACAGAAGGACGTGCCATTGGCATTCTTGCCGGCGTCGTGATCATCGTCGTGTCGGCGTATTTCGTCTTGGAGTTTACCAACGGTGACCTTTTCAGGGACAGACCGGCCGCGACAGTAGCTTCTGATTCGGAAGCACACTCGGCGACGACGGCCAGGCAGACAGAAGGCCAATCTGCAGTTTCCGCAAACGAACGGCTCGACCAAGACGCGGAGATATTTGAAAAGAGGAAACTGCGCGCCTTGCAAACATGCAACCCCTACGACACTCATCCTGATAATACCTGCCGAACACAGCTTTTATTGTTTGCTTATCGTGATATTATTAAAATTGATATTTTTTTGGAAGAAGAATCAGGCAAGCGACTGCCTTTCGTTCAGCAGTATTGTGCGAATGACTTTGAATATATAAACTTCATTGATAAAACTGATTGGATGACGCGGTGCAAACGGTACGTGGAGAAAAACACTGAAAACATACTATTTAGAAATAATTTGCTTTCTATTCAAATGATCGCCTCATCAATAGTATATCACGAAATAAACATCGATGCACTAATAGAAACAATTGATAAATACAAAAAATCTAAAGAAAAAATTGAGCTTGAGGGATGTGATGCCGACAATTTTCTAGAATCCGCAACCGGGGCTTCAAAAATTGACGGCAAGTATGGAAATATGGTCGAAAAATTTCTCAAATCTTCAATTGATTGCATGCCGACATTCGATGGATTCAATATGATTAAGAAACATCTGAATAACAATAACAGTTCAATGGCCATTATGTTTAAACCGGAAAGTGGTAAAATGGTGTATTATTCGGATCCGTTCATTAGGGAAATGTTCATCTTTCTGGGTCATGTTCTGGTGAACAAGAGGCTGATCGAAATATCTGACTCGAATGGAAAATAGAAAACCGATACCAGCGATGGTCCTGGCTCGGTGACACAGTGAGCGACCAGATTCAGCATACCGTTTCCTGTCCGACGTTCGTCTACGGATCGGCTTCCGGTCTGGGGGATTACGACTTCATCGCCACGTCGGAGCGCTTCTCTGACCGTTGGCGCGATGTCATCGGTTTCCTGTCGGGAACCCCGGCGATACACACGCCGGAGGCACACTGGCGCGACATCATCGCCTTCTACCCCGTCGACGATACGGTGCACGTGCTGTCCCGGACCCGGTATCTGGGAAAGGGCCGGCGGGGACCAGACTTTCTCAGCGTGGGGGTGGTGCTGTCGACCGACGCTCTCGACGCGCGCGACTGGCTGACCGGCGAGCTGCTGACCGAACCGCTGTTTCAACGCACGAGCAAGGAGAGGAAGGTCGACCCGCTGCTCGTGGGGCCGCAAGGCCAGTCGGGCGCGCTGAAGGAATCCGTTTCTCTCGCTTCGATGGATACACGCGTCATCGCCCTTCTCTCGGCGCTGGCCAGGAACCGACTGGCCCTATCGCTGCCGCAGACCGACACCTTCGATCCGCTGGAGATATGTCTTTCGCTGCAACGCCTGCTTCCTGTCGACGACCGCCGACGCTTCACTTTCTGCACCCGAGCCGCCTACCGGGGTCCGTTGCCGTACAGACTGGGCTTCGTTCGAGATCAGGACAAGGATCTGCTGGCTCGGGCGCTGCCCGAAAGCGTGGCTGCGGGACTTGACGACGTTCGGGCAATCGGTGCCCCGTTCTTCGAGCCGATGAAGGACTGGTGTCGGGATGTCGCCCCGAGCTTGCCACCGATCCGTTCGCTTTCGTTGTGGGATGCACCGGCAACCGGCCTGCGATCCGCCCGCGTCCTGCTGGCCCGGATGGGCTATGCCGCATTGACAGGCACCGTGGAACCACGCCCTCGCCATGTCAACGATACCGTCTTGCGGGCCAGGATGGACCCGGACAACGAACGCTATGGGCTTGCCAGTGGCGGTCCGCTGCATGTCCTTCTGGACCACGTTCGAGACCAGTTCCTGACGATCTGGAAGAGTGGCACGCCAGATGAATGGCGGGGCCTGTGCGCCGGCGTCCCGGAACTGCTGAGGACACGATATCCGCTGGAACCATCGACCGGCGAGGTGATCGCCACCGTCCAGGCCCGCAAGCAACGGGACGAGGACGATCGCCATCGGCAGGCCGACCGCGTGGCCGCCCTCGCGGTGTTGATGGCGGCAGGGGATCCGGGTTCGGCGCGCATGATCGTGGGCCCCTCCGGTCGCGCCCTGCTGGCGCCGGATTCCTTCTGGTCCTGGCTGAGGGACCTGGCCGAACCGGATGTCGACCTGGCTTCGACGATATTGAGCGATCTGTTTGCGTGGATCGGCGCCGAAGCGGCGCTCGAATTGGTGCAGACCGTCGTCGCATCCCTGGGCCAGAGCACCTCCTTCGGTGACCGCGATCGAAATGAGCTCTCGCTGCTCGCCGCCTGTTTCTTGCAGGCTCTTGGTGGCGAGCCGGAAGAATCTCGCCGCAACCGGTTCGTGCAATTTCTGTTGATCTGGAGCCGGTTCGAACCGCTGTTCGATCACGATGCGGCCGCGAAACTGGCATTGCAGACCAAATGCCTGCGCGAAGAATACCTGGATCGCCAGCTCGCCAGGGCGATTGCGCCTGGTCTGGTGCATCCCGTGCAGCGACGGCCAGCTCTTGTCGAAGAACTTGGAAGACCCGTCGCGTTGTCACTTGCTGAGCACTGCGTCCGCCGGCTCTGCACCCGCGACGGCGACGGCCCGGACGTCACACAGGTGAACGCCTACATATGCGTTGTCGCCACGGTCATCACGCCGCATCTGCGCTATGCGCGCCTGCATGGCGCCAGACAGAAACATGCGGATTTCTTCGCCCTTTGTGATCGTCTCGTGCAGGCCCTGGCTGACGGAGCGGACGAAGAAGGCGGCCTGATCGATCGGTTCATCGCCGGGGCCGTGCAGAATCTCCGGTCCTCCCGGGAGGCCGGAACGATGCAGCAGCACCTGGTGCCCGATGCGCTGATCGAGGTCTTGCTCCGCTGGCCGGGAAGGGCCAACGACCCGGCTGCTCGCGATCTCAACCGGCGGCAGCAGCAACTGACCGCCCGGATTCTTCTCCTGCTGCTCCGGGCATGTGAGCGTCTCGCCAAGGATGAGCGCGGCAGACGTTATTCAAAACAGTTTCAAGGCCTGCAAGGCAAGTACAGAGAGGAATTAAGCCGGGCATCAAGGGGACGTCGCATAGACAGCCCATCTTCTCTCAACTATCTGAATTCCATACTTGCCGAATCGCGGCTCTGAATTGCACTCGCTGTCGGCGGCCGTTAAGCTACCGATGGTTGCTTATCGGGGTGCCGAGCATGGAATGTCCGCATTGCGGCAAACTGCAGGCCGATAACGGCGAAGCGTCGCCACTGTGCAGCTATTGTGGCGAGCCGTTCGAAATATCGTTGCCTGATGGCCCGCTGACGGGGGACGACGCGGACCGAGCGGACACGCCAGCGCAACCGCCGGTCGACGATCCGCCCGACATCGATGCCACGCCCGTCGATGACGTAGCGTCTGCCGACGGCAAGGCGGCCACCGGCCATGATTTGGCTGGAGATGGCGCCAACGGCGGTACCAAATTCGACGGGATCGGGCACGAGGCTGCGCCCATCGACGAGAATCCTCCGGACGCCAACCACGGGCAATCATCGTCACAGGATGAGGCTCGTTTGGCGCCAAGCGGCGCGCGAATGGACAATCTGGACAAGATTATCCGCGCCCAAGACGACCCCGCTACCTGTATCGTCACCGTGGTCGGTTTCGCGAACTCCGGAAAAACATGGCTATTGCGCCGGATCCTGAAGCTGGCACTCGAAGGCAAACTGAACGGACGTGACCGCGTCACTTGGAGCGTTGAATACGACCTGCAACTCAGAGACGCCTACCTTGATCGTCAACAGTCCGATCCCGATACGGTGCCTCCGCTACAGGAAGGTGAAATTGTCGGAAATACAGATCCGGGCGCTTGGTTCGTGCACGAGCTGAACGCGCCGGACCAGGATGCGGGCAAGCATTCGGCAAAAAATTACCTGCTTGTGGATATTGCCGGCGAAGACTTCAGCTCGCTTTTTGATCGCGTGTTTTCTATAAGCCCGGATTCGCAATCCCGCCACATGATTGCCTTGCTCGCGGCATCGGACGCGTTCGTTTTTGTGGTTCCGGCGGATATTCTGGCCCTTGAACCTGATTTCAACACCAGGCCGTCAGACGCAGACCGGAGTGGTCAAGGCAGCCCGGAGAAAGAAGATCCGGAGGAAGAAGATCCGGAGGAAAAAAGAGCCAAAGCTATCCATAGCAAACTCCGCGAACACGAGAGCACGTTCACGAATATTGCCAACGCAATAGCCCATTGCCGCACCCGATCCGCCAATCTGGAAAACGGTGTGGCCGGAATGATGGAAAGGGGGATAACGGCGAGCGACCTCGACGACAAATCGTTGAAAAAACTGCGGCGTGTCGATCTTCCGATAATGCTGTTGATGTCGCAAGCAGATCAGCTTGAGAAATTGCTCCACCGCAAGCAAAAACATGAATATGGTGAAACATACGATCTTGATCCTGTCGAATTTTCACGCACCTCCATCAGCACAATCGTCAATGTAATTCAGCAAAGATTTTCGGATTTTCGCATAGATTTTGTTACCGCGTTCGATGAATTCAGCATGAATGGAGAAAAACCAACCGAAGATACTGTATTTTATTCCACAGAGCACTATGGAGTAGATCCTGCTTTTCATTGGCTGCGGGAACAACTTGAGAGCAAAAATGGCGCGGCGTCGAAGGGATTGGGATATTTCGGGCGCGGCCGGGCCTTGACTGCTTTTCATCGCAGGTTTTCGGGATCTCGTTTTCGTGATCTGTTTTTCTGAACATTTCCCGCGGAGGAGGGTGAGGGGCCCTGTTCAAGCTCGGTGAACGGCAACTGCGCGCGTTGCAGGGCGACGATGCGCATGTCGGCAAATATCGCAATAGATATTTTATCATTTCGGTTTTCATTACCGGCATACTGACGGTGGCGGCTGCCGCGCTGTACGGGGTCTTTTTCGGCGACGCGGATTCGGATGTCCTGAAGGGTCGGACCGACAGCGCGCGAGCGAAGGCGCAGACGGTTCTGGAACTGCCATGGCGCGGCTTTCCCGAGCTGACGGATGTCGAGCGGCGGATCCTCGGGAGTGTGATCGACCGCCGTTTTGCTGTCTTTGCGTTCGATCTCAGGCCGTTCCTGACGATCTACCAGGACACTGCCGTCTTTGCGTTCCGTAAGGGCTTGGGACTCGAGGAGATGCAGCGGGCCGACACGCTTTTACGGCCGATACTCCTCAACGATCGGATACCCCGACCGACACCTGGAGAATTGTCGAACAGAGCGAAAGCAGATCTGGAGACTGCCTATTCGGTGCTGAACGCGGTGCCGTCATCGAACGTGCGCTGGCCAGTCCTGTACAATCTGGGTGTGATCGAGTTCTGGCGTGGCAACTACGCCGCCGCCTTCGAGAATTTCAAGAAATCCGCGGCCCGACTGGCCGTCGGGAGAAAGCAGATTTCGGAAGGAAAGTACAGTAGCGACAATAAGGACAAGAACGAGGCGCGCATCGTCATGGCGGAGATTGCCACCAACTACGCGATGGCGCTCACCACGGTGCGCGAACTGGCCGGTTCCGAATCCCGTCAGATGCAACTCAGACTGCGCGCCGGAATATTGCAGTTCTGGCAGGCGCTGGCCCTGCTGCCCCGCCATCTCAAACGAACTCCCAACTCGACCTATGACGAATTCAGCGACCTGAAGGTCGAGCCGCTCGGGCTGCGCGTCTACTCGATCTGGAACGACCTGATCGCAAGCCTTCTGTCCAGCCGGGTCGTTGCCTGTCCGCCCGCGGTGGCGGAACTCGAGAGCGACTGCGCCAGGTTCGAAGACACCCTGCTGGCCGCGAAGGAACAACTCGGCACCCGCCAGCACCGCGAATGGTTCGGGGCATCGCCCGGCGCCCGGACCCCGTCGGCGAACGAGGACGTTGGCCTGATCACCGCCTTCATGGCGGCGGCGCCCCTGCTCAAGAGAGAGCCTCGAGCCCGGAACGATCGTCTGCTGAACCACAATCTAGCGCTCATGCTGGCGTTGCTCGAACGCTACGAGCAGGCTCGGCGGCGCCTCCTTCTGATCGACCCTGCCGAGCGCGGCGGTTCGGATCGGGAGGCATCTTTCTCCCGTCTGATTTCCCTGATGTCGGCCGCGGTCGATGGAAAGGCGTTGCAGCAGCGCTGGCCGCAGTCAAGGGTGGCCGCCGGCAGGACATCGCCGTCACGACAGGCCTATCGCAAAGCGGCCAGTGATCGCATCGTGTCGGGAAACGGCTTTCCGCCGTTTGCCGAGACATCGCTGTTCACCGCGAAGGAAAGCGAGGACCTCGATCATTTCCTGTTCTTTCTTGAATGGCGGCGGCTGATCTCCGGATCCCATGACGGCTTGTCCCGCTTTTTCGACACCGTCAGGCAGCTCGAAGACAGGGACATCCTGCTGTCGACCCACAAGGACTGGATCGACGCCGTAACGTCCGAGGCCGTTCGGCGGACGTTCACCCTGATGCGCCGCTTCGAAGCACAGGGCCGGACAGAAGAGGCCGGCGTGGCAAAATCCGTCGCGATCGAGATCATCCGTGAGCGACGCAGCCTCGGGGTCTTGGTGTCCTCCCTGTCCACGTTCTCGGTCGAGATTCTGGCGCTTCTGGGCTCGGGCATTCTGGCGTTCGCGGCCGGCCTGTATTTCCTGCATCGGCTGGTATTCTGGTTCTGGTTTGCCCGGCCGCGGTTCGCGTCCGCGTTCGAAAGCGAACATCGTCGCGAAAGGCTGGCGAAACGGCGCCAGGCCGACGAGTCGACCTGATCCGCGCCCGGTCGATCATGCAGTCACTGATCCTGACGATTTGCCTGCTGCTGCCGATGTGCTGCTATCTGGCAGCGTTCTGGCGAAGCCGCGCCGATCCGGTCGACCGCTCGGGCACATCACGATGGATCTGGCTGACCGCACTTGTCGCACCGCCGACGCTGGTCTGTCTCGTGCTGATGCTCTCGCACGAGCGGTTCGGCAATGTCATCGTCAGCGCCGACGGCATGCAGTTCTCGTTCTTTGATGTCAATCTGGATGGGGCCCGGATCGGCGGCAGCAGCGCCCAGGACGACCTGGTGGTACGCGGTCTGCCGGCCGGCTTCCTGAAGGTGGAGAGTGCTGACGGGCGCGCCATCGCGCTGTATCGCCGGATCGATTCCGAGCCGTCGGGCGGCGAGGACGGGAACACCGTCGGCCTTGTCCGGGTGCTGCGAGACGGAGAGGAGCACAACGGTCCGAATGCCACGATCCTGGCCACGGGGTATCCGTTCACTGCCGCAAAGGACCTGACAGGACGAAAGACAAGCCAGCTCACCGTGGCCGGGCAGAAGTTCGAACTTCAGGCCACCGGAGACGGGGTTCGCTTCACCGGGCCTGGAGGCGCCGCGACCGAGCTGCCGAGCAGGACCAATACCGTCCTGGAAGTTTCGTTCAGAATCAGACGGCAGAACGGACCGGAGATCGAGATCTTTCCGTTGCAGAATCTCCTGCGACAGATCAACGCCAACCTTCCCGACGAGACCATTGACGCCACGCGGTCGTTCCTGTTTCGAGCCGCCAGTCCGTTGGCCGAGAGTTGGCTCTCGGCAGGCGGCTGGTTCAAGGACGGGCTGTATCTCGCCATGCTCGATCCCCATGTCAGCGTGGAAGCCGGCCAGCAGGCACTGACATCGGAAACGGCGGTTTCGGACGAAATCCATACCGACAGCGAAGGCCAGCGCTACGCCATGCTCGCCGAACTGCAGCCTGGAAACAGCCTTCGTCTGGAACTGTTCCGTGTCGACTACTTCCGTTCCCAGGAAAGAACCATCCGTAGAAGTCGGGTGCAGATCCGGCGGAGCCTGACGGTCCGCGCGGAGACCGGGCGTTCGGTATCCTTCCATTTCGACACGCCCTACACCGTGCGACTGGAGAAGCGCGACCTCGTCGATACGCGACACGGCGGCGCGTCCTCTTCGCAACAGTTCCCCTCTCCGGGCTTCACCATCGTCGGTTCGAGCAGCGTGAGCGGCCACTATATCCCGCCGGAAGCCGCCGTTCTGCGTTTCCCGATTGTCGGCGGCGACCTCAGCCGGTCGCTGTTCGGCCAGTTGCGCTTCGAACCGCCGGAACCGCGCGCCTGGCTGGCAACCGAGCAGACAGTCCTTTCACCCCTGGAATACGGGAACAGTCACTGGATCGGTGAGGAAGCCAGGCTTCAGCTGCAGATCGATGCCCAGGTCTTTCCTGTCGGGGTGCTGATCATGGTGATCGGCGTCTTGTTCGTGCAGATCTGGCTCGTACGGTCCGAAGAAGCAACCACCGGTTCGGTGCGCTGCGAGCCGGTTGCCGGAGCAACCTTGCTGCTTCTGGAAAGCCTGCTGGCCTACCGCCTGCTTATCGGCATCGCCGGCACCAATCTCGACCCGGAAAACGCGGTTCAGTTCTGGTATCTGCTTCCGGTCTATGCGTGCATCCCGTTCCTGTTCGAGCGCATCCTGACCTTGACAAGCCGACCGCCCGGGTCCAGCGATCAGCGTGTCGCCTGGTTGTTTCGCAGCACCTTTGCCGGCGTTTTGCTCAGTGGTTTCGGGGCCTATGGCGCCTATGCCATGGGTCGGATCGACCTTGGAATAACGCTGGTGGGGGCGGTCGTGATCGGCGTGCTGCTGCCCCTGATCGCCTGGGCAATTGCACATCTTCTGCTTTATCTCGTCAATTGGCTTCGCCGTCCGGCGCGTCTGCACCCAGCCACGGCCGGCGCGATGCCGACACCGCCCGACCCGGCGGCCACGAAACCGGGCCCGGGTCGTCGCCTGCTGAGGTGGTTCAGCCCCCGTTGGTTCTGGCCGGCTCTGTTCTACCTGCTGATTGTTGTCGGATTCTTGCGCCTGGGCGCCCTCCTGCTGTTCGGCGTTAAGGAACGGATCTACCTGTTTGGCGGCCTGCAGATCGCGGTGAGCGCACTGACAATTCCACTGCTCTTGATTACGGTGGCCCTGACGCTCCACGCCGGACGACGGGCCGTACGACGGCTGACCGGGGTGTTCCGTTGCCTGTTCGTGAGGCCGCTACCGTGTATCCGACGCAAACTTGGGCGGAGCTCGCGGTGTGCCGATACACCGCGTCAGTTGGATGCAGTCATCTGGCCCTGGCGGATGCTGTTCTCAATCCTCGCCTTCGGTTTTCTCGGTCTTGCCCTGCCCGTGCTCGCCAGCGATTCAGGCCTGGCGGTCATTATGCTGATCGCCTTCGTCATCCTGATCGCGATGCTTGGCGCGGCAAGATGGCCGCTCGCGGAAGGTACCATCCGCCATGTGTTTCGTGCCGGGAGTGGCGCCACGCGACCTCACATTCTGCATCGCGCGAACGCCTGGCTGGACAGATGGCCGGTCTACATCCGGCCAGCCTACCTTCCCCTGATCAGTGTGGCCCTGTTGACGATCTGGTTCGCCAGCGCGGAGAGACTGCCCCTGACCAACTCGATCGCAAGCTGGATGTTCAGTACACCGACCTTCGGCCGGGAACTGGACGATCCCGACTCCCTTAGCGACGACGCCGCCATCGCCTTCATTGCAGATCAGGTCGAAACCCACACGAACCAGCTTCGCCTGTGGGAGCCCCTCGCTCCGGAACGCCTGCAATGGGTCGGCACCAAGAGTGCGGAGGAACTGCTGATCGTCGCCCAGACGATGAAGTCGCTGAGCGCTTCGGGGCCATTGGGCCAGGGATTTCTGGCACAGCGCCTGCCACCGGTCCTGCGCAGCACCCAGACCACCGACAACGTGCCGGCGGTACACATCCTGGGTCCCTTCGGCCAGCTGGGCGCGGTTGCACTGATCGTCGCTGTCACTGTCTGGGTCGCGATCATCAGCCTTTCGGCGCAACGGCTGTCGGCGAGCTTCGGGGGACGTCTGCCGGGCGAGAAGGGACTGGCGGGTGCCGGGAGACGGCGTGCTGCCATTCTGTCGACCGTTGCCGTCTTCGCGGCCCTTATCGTGCTGACAACCGACGCCTACATGATCCTCGCCAACATGGGGTATCTCCCGTTCACGGGCAAGAATGTCTATCTTCTTGCCGCCCTGTCGAAGAGCGACCTGCTGGAGGGCGTGATCCTGTTGCTGATGGCGGCCTGGCCGGTCGGTTACCTGCTGAGGGAACGACAGGCGGCGGCGGAATGAGGAATTATCCCGTCATCGTCCTGATCGCACTGCCGTTGGCGGCGCTTCTCTCCATCGTCGGGATCAGCCTGTTCATTGAGCGCGAACCGCCCAAGCTCGTGCACAAGCCGCGCGGTTATCTGCAGATGGTGGATCTGTACATCCAGCGCGACTGGCTGCGTCTCGAAGAAATGCCCTGCCTGCCCGGCGAGACCTGCCGGACACGCACGGTCATCACGGAAGCCTACGAGAACCAGAAACTAGGCGACGATGAAAAGAAGGCGCTTAGGGAATATGTCCGCAAGTCCTATCTGATCGACGACATCCGGGAGTTCAACGAGCGCGGCAACCATTCGCGTTTCGAGATCCGCAACGGCCGTCTTCGCGGCGTCGACCAGTTCGCACACAACGTGATCCTGCCAAATATCGGACGGCGTAACTGGCGCTGGACCGGGACGCTGACCTATCGCCCGCCCAGCGCGATCGCCGGCAGACTGCAAACAAAGGATCTCAACGTCGTTGTCTCGCCCCCGCGCGAACCGCTGGCCACGCTGGACCGGTTCGAACTGGTCGAGCTCGGACGGTCGGCGGGTCAACCGCAGACCAGCGGTCAGAAGGTTCGGCTGACGCTTGGCAAGATGAATATCGCGACGCTTCGTCTCGTCGGCGATTTCATCGTTCTGGAAAGCGAAGTACAGAGCGCGCGGGGCAGCATCCATGTCAACGGACAGCGGGTGGCGCGAGGAACCCATTGGCGGCTCGAAGAAGGGGATGTCGTGCGGGTCTCCTGGATCCGGACACGGCCCACGGGAGAGAAATTCGATCGTTCCCGTCTGTTCTGGGTCAACCTGACCCGTGTCGCCCGTATCCTGTCGACGCACCAGAACGTCAACGGACGCTTCCAGCGTCATCCTGCAGAACCGGAGATTCCCCTGGCGCGCGATGTGGTCGCCGTGCTGGACAGCACCGTCCTGTCGTTGCTCGACCGCCCCTACGCGGCTGGCATGTCGCTGCGCAACGGACCCGATGCATGGCCGAACCGGATCGCGCTCACTCTCGATCCCGACCTGCAGCTTGGCACGCAGGAACTGCTGAACCGGAAGGTCGAGGAGTTGCGCCTTCGCTATGGCCCGTCGCGGGGTCGAAAGGACGAAGCCAAACGCGCTGCCGTGACCATCCTCGATGCCAGGACAGGAGAACTGCTGGCCCTGGCGAGCTATCCGCAGCGCGAAGCGGACGACGACGGCGCCGAACTGAACTCCAGTCTACTGCGCAACCAGAACTTCATCGCCCGCCCCATGGGCTCCGTCGTGAAGGCATTCTACGCCGCGGCGATCCTGAACGAGAGGCCCGAACTGATCGGTTTGCGTCTTTCCGGACAAAGCCTGCGCACGCCGATCGAGACGCTCCTCGGAATCCCTGTCGATCTGGACAAGGAACAGGCCAGTGTGCAGACGCTGAAGTGCGTCGATCTGAACAGTTTCATACAGCATTCCTCGAACGGCTATGCCTTTGCCCTCATGCTGCTGGCGGCCGAACGAGCGCCGCCGGAGCGGCGGCCGGTGGCAACCGTCCAGCGGGATTGCCGCGTCGGACAACGCCAGTATGTCGTCGGCCGGCAAGTCTACGAACTGGATCCGTCCCGGCTTGCCTTCGCCCGGGCCGGGGACCCGACGCAGGCCGGTGAGTTCGAAACCCTTCCGGTCGCGGGCCAAATGAGAGACCTGTTCTCCGTCATGGTGCACAGCACCAACGGCGAAATCGGCTATGGCAGTCCGTCCTCGTCAAGACCGTTCTGGACCGGTGACGACCGGATCGATACGGCGATCTGGCGCGACCTGCTGGTGCGAATCTATCCCGACCAGGAGGGCCCCCCCTCGACAAGCGAAGTCGCCTTTCGCAGCGTTTCGCCGGAGAGGACCAACCTGAAGTTCAATCTGATCCGCAACGTGCGCGACGACTACCTCTCGCAGGTACTGGGTGGGGCGGAATCGCGCTGGAGCCTTGTCAAGACCGCAGAATCCTTCGCTCGACTGGTCAGCGGCTGCCGCCTGCACGCCCGGCTCTACTGGCATCAACGGATCGGTCCGGAATGCGGCGCCCAGCGCGGAACAAAAGGCCGGATCGGCCTCGATTCAACGGTCCGCAAGGCACTGATGAATGCTTTGACCCTGCCCGCCGCCGCCGGCACCGCAAGGCGCATGAAGTCGAGCCTGGTTGCGTTGGACCGGGAACTCGAACAGCACGGACTGGCGCTGGGCGTATTCGCCAAGACCGGCACGCCGCAAATCGTTTCGCGCAAGTCGACCCGGTTGAAGCGCGCCCTCGATGCGCTGATCGAGGACAAGGCGCTGCACTACGACCGCGCTTCGGGCAAGATCCACTACAGGAATGCAGGCGTGGTTCGCAGATACCGCAACGTCGCGGATCGGACGCTCGACAACTCGACGATCGACGCGTTGAGCGGCAATAAGGGAGACCGGCAACGGATCCAGCAGGCCGCCGGTCCCGGCCGGGCGGTGAGCGTCCGAGAAATCGTCTGGCGTGTCGCACTGTTCAACCGCTCGAGGAACAGGGCGCAGCGACAGGCCCTGTTCGATGTCAGTGACGAGGGCGAACTGCTGGCCGCGCGGGACGATCTCGAAGAGGTGGAGAACGGCGGCGCTGTCGTGGTCTACCTGGGCGCCTTCGACCGGAGCGCGGTGGGAAAACCGCTGAACGGCGGCAGTTTCAGCACCGTCGATGTGGAAGCCGAGCCGCGTGCAGCCCTGGTGATCGCGGTTCGCCTCGAGAACGCTCTGGACGGCTCGCGTGACGCCGTCGAGCTGGTCGGCCGACTGATCCGGACATCGCTGAAGAGCCACCTGCTGAACGCCGCCAGAGCGCGCAAGAACTGAACGGGGTAGAGTATGAACGCGCATTTCCTGCTGTTGCCGCCGGCCTGCCTGCTCGTCCTGCTCTATTCTGCCCTTCCCCCGGTCGGGCCGAGCACGGGCTCGTCGATGTCGTGGCCATGGCTGTCGGATACGCAGAACGCGCCACGTCTGACGCCGGCGGATATCGAGCGTGAGGAGAACACGCGGCGGCAGCAGGTCAGGCTCGAAGCTGTCGAGCGCTTCGTGCCCGACTATTCGCCCATGACGTTTGCCGAACTGCATGACTGGTTTCACATCTACGAAGACAACCTGCCCTGCAGCGCCGACGTGACCTACGGGGCCGCCCAGGGGCTGCTCGCGGGCATTCGCGAACGCCGGGTTGAAAGAGGACAGTCCGTCATATTCTGTCTGAACAAGGCGGAGATCGGCAGCAGACGGGACCATCGCTGAAGTCCCGGCCAGCGAAGAAACGCCGTCCGTGATCACCGGGTTGGCGGAGCCGCGCCAGCCAACGTGACGCGTTCAGGTCGAGCTCGCCAGAACCGCCTGCGCCTCGTAGATCGCCTTTCGCAAGTCGAGGGGATGCGCAATGGTGGGCGTGGTGATCGTGCTGACCCCGATACCGCCGATGCTGACCCGGCCGTACTGCAGCAGGCGACCGGGCACGCTCTGAAGCAGTCGGATTTCCTCGATCCGGTTGAGCGCCAGTTCCTCCGTGCGCCGCGCGATCCAGCCCCGTTTGAAGATGATCCGCCTGTTGGTGACGACGAGCTCGGTCGTCCACTTGCGGATCATCATGATGGCGAAGATCGCGATACCGAGACCGAACACCCAGAACAAGGTCAGCAGTAATCCCGATGCCGTCAGAGTGTACAGCCAGTGAAATTTCGCCGAATGCAGGATGTACTCGTCATGCGCGAGCACACTGCTTGCAAAGCCCAATCCTGTCCGCCTCCACCCGGATTTCTGCAATCCCTGCCGGACAGTTCAATCGGGACGTTTGCCGGCAGGCCGGGAATGCATGTGGCAGGAGACTATTCGATCGAAACGAGGAAAGCACTCACCCTTCGACCAACAGGTATCGAATGCCTTCGATAGGCCAGCCGCAGCGCCAGCGATGCATCATGCCGTCCTGTCGAAGGCAAACGGCGGTAGCAGAGAAAGGCAGCGCCGACGTCGGCGGGCAGCGCGCCAGCAGTTGCCTGGACCAGAGTTTGCTGCAAGGCTGATCGTGTCTCCCGTGCGGCCATCACTCCCTCCACATGGTTGACAATCAAAGTATCCGAAGAACAAGATTGTCGACATTGTCGAATTCTGGAAAACTTCATGTCAGATACCGACTTTCTCACAAAATTTCATTTTGGAATTTCAACAGATTCTCCCTTATTGGAGCTTCTGACCACCCCGGTTTTTGGAATTTTGGTGGTCTTGTCAGCGTTCATTTTTGCATCAACATGGTTCTTTCGATCGACGCGAAAGGTCCGGCAACGAATAAAGCTGAGCAGGGAGGCGATCAGACAAAACAGCGACATCGAGAACCCCGCACGACGATTTCGAGAACTGGACGCTTCGTTGTCAAGTGAGACTCGTCTTGGATCGGTGTGGCGCGAGTTCGTTTCTGAATCGATCGCGATAGAACCCCAAGGCACGGCGGTTCGGAGCTACATCGATCCGCGTCTTATCCTTACCACCAGCAACACGATTCCTGTCTGGATCAACCTGCGGTTCTTCCAGGCCGTTCCCGGATATCTGCTGACAATCGGTCTTGTCCTGACGTTTGTTGGCCTGCTGGTCGCCCTGGACTCAGCGGCGGGCGCCTTGCAAAACTCGGATTCCGGCAGCCAGCTGCGGACCCTGGAGAACCTGCTCCGCGCGGCTTCGTTCAAGTTCGTAGCATCGATATTCGGTCTGTTTTCCTCGATCGTCTTCTCGATCTGGTTCAATCTGGCGATGCGACGGTTCGACCGGATGCTGGCCGACCTCGGGAACGAACTGGCCGGCTGTCTGGTGCCAACTTCCAGCAATCAGCTTGTCGGTACCGCCGTGGATGTCGTGCGCGAACTGCCGGTTCATGTCAGCCGGCAGATCGCACCGCTCCTGGCGGAACCGGTGAGCGCCCTGCGGGAAGCGGTCGACAAACTGGGTTCCGACATGGCCAATGCGAATGTGGACGCGCTGCAGCAGATCAGCAGCGCCTTCGGCAAGGATCTGGTGGCCGCCGCCCAACCACAGATCGACCGTCTGGCGCAATCGATCGGTGACCTGTCGGACCGTTTGAACGCCTTCGAATCCACGATCGGTCAAGCGGCTGAACGCAGTGCGGCAACGCTGGACGGGTCCGCGCAAAGACTGGCCAAGCATGCCGATTCCCTGGGAACCGTCCTCGACCGAGCCGGCCGCGAATCTGCGGCCAACATGAGCAATGCCATCGGTAGTGCGAGTTCGACCCTTGTTTCCGCCACAAAGGAGGCCGGCCAGTCGATCGAGTCAGGCCTGCTCGCCACCGTCGCGCAGTCCCGGGATCTGCTCTCTCAACTGCCCGAACAGACGGAACGGGCAGCGACGCAGATGCGCGGTGCCGTCGAAGGGCTGCAGAGTTCCTCGAGGGAATTGAACAAGGCGGCCGAGAAGCTTGGTCCCCTGAGCAGCGAGTTGCAGTCGGCCTCCGGCGCACTGGCCGGCTCGGCGGCGCCGATCGCCGATTCCGTGCAGGCGCTCGGCGAACAGGTGCAGCATCTGCGCAAACACGGCGAGAGGTTGAGCTCGCTCGAGACGCAGATGCTGGCGGCTTCCGATCGGGCGGAAAGGGTCTGGTCGGCCTATGCCGAGCATTTCGCCGGCATTGACAAGGAACTGTCCCGGGTCTTCGCCAGTCTCGAAAAGGCGCTAGGCGAATATCAGAGAGCCATGAGCGCGTCGATGAACACGCTGGATCGTGATGCGGCCCGCGTTGCCAGTCTTCTGGACGGCAGAATCGAGGAACTCGAACGCCGCATGTCCACAACCGATTCGAAATGAACGCATGATAAGAAAACGGGACAGATTGAACGATGCTACCGCCATTGGCGGTGGCGATACTCTGTTCCTGCCGCTTTCCGACCTCTTCATTGGCATATTGTTCATATTCATCATCCTGTTCGGCACGATGGCGATTTCGTACTGGTATGATTTCAATCTCTATGCAGAAAAGCTGGATGCTCTCGAGGCCGAGCGGAAACAGGCAGCGCAACTCAGAGCTGCCCTCAATCTTCAGGCGAGCGACCTGGAGAGGGAGAATGCCCGGCTGAATCTGCGTCTGCAGAAACTGCTGGAGCGCGTGGCGAGTCAGAGAGAGTTGATCGATCAACTCTACGGCCGGCTCGATGCCACACAATCGGAGTCCCGGGAGGTGCAGGCCGATCGTCAGCGACTGCTCGACGAGCTGGCCGATCTGACAGGCAGGGTGATCGAACTCAGGTACATGCTGGATCAGGACGCCAGCGAGCGGGAGAGGATTGCCAGGGAAGCCGCGGAAACCGAACGCGAGTTGAACGCGACAAAGCGAGAGTTGACCCGGCTGGACAAGGCGCTGCGGCAGAACTTCAGTTCAACCAGAAGACTTCTGCTGCAAGTCGTGGCGCGGTTGCGGCAGGAGCTCGACGTGTCCGATGACGACCTTGTCGTCTCAGGAACGGTCCTGCGGATGAAGGAACGGTTGCTGTTCGATAGCGGTGAGCCGGAGATGAAGCCGGCCGGGCGTGTCGTCCTGGGATCGGTCGCCCGCATCCTTGTCGAACTGCTGCCCTGCTATACGGACAGACGCCTGGCCCCCTCATCGAACGACTGCAATCCGGCGACCGCCAATGCCCTTGAAGCGATCTATGTCGAAGGCCACACCGACGACCAGCCGGTTCGACGCGGCAGCAGCCGGTACCGCGACAACTGGGAACTGTCGGCCCTGCGCTCGGCAACGACCTATCGCTCTCTGCTGCAGGCCGAACCGAACCTGAACCGTCTGGTCAACAGCCGTGGACAACCGCTGTTCGGCCTGAGCGCCTATGCCGACAGCCGCCCGGCAGCTTCCGGACAGGGACGCGCCATACGGGCGCAGAACAGACGGATCGACTTCCGCTTTCTCGTGGCCACGCCCGGGCTCGAGCCTTCCGGACAGCGCTAGGCAGGTCGACATGAGCGCCCGCGCCACTCTCGCTGGTCTCGATCAGAAACTGGATCTGTTTCGGCCCGGTGGGCCTTTGAACGAATTGTCAGCGACGGCGCGACGAATGCAGAGGGCACAGTGTCTGATCTTCGATTCACCAGATGATCCGAACATTCTGCAGGTGCGCGCCAGGTTGCGTGCAGCCCGCCACCGATCCTCGAACGATGTCCTCTCCGCTGTGGACTGGGCGTTTCTGCCGAGCGTGATCTGGCAGCATCAGCAAGACGATGAGAATTCCGTCGCACTGGTGCGGCAATGCGGTGAACACCTCGAACGGCAAGATGGCGCGCGGGGGCTGCTTCGATTGATCACCAGCTACCTGAGGGACTTCGAGCCCGGAAGACGCGACCAGGCCGAAGCGGCGCGATGGATCTCGACGATCCTGAATCGCTCGCAACATCCCGCGCTCGACATCTGGCGTGATCTGCACCAGTTGCTGGGATTGTTCGAGCCAGGCGCCGGCATTGCGATGACGACGCGAGCCGCTGTCGATCAGCCAGAAGCCTTCTCCCGGTTTACCGACATTCTTGCGAGCGCTGAAGCACGAGCAGGCCGCTGGAAGTTCGTCGATGCCGTGACCAGACGCTTGTGTGTCTGGGTTGCCGATCTGGCTCGGCACGCGGGGACGTCGGATCAGGAGATGTCGAACGTGCTCGGCGTGCTCACGGCGCAGATCGGGGAGGAAAAGCGCGGGTCCGACTGGAGCGTGCTCGACTATCTCCTCTCACCGTGGCTCGAGGATCCGTTCTGTGATGGACGTCCGCGTCTGCCTTTGCTCGATTTCGTCCTGAAGGTACTCGATGAAGAGGCCGAATCCGACCTGAGTCCGGAAACCATCGAGCTTGTCGAGCGCTGGAAGGCGGACTTTGCCTGCACGCTCTTCTTCGACAGCACGCTCGTCGGTGGGAGCACCGCCAACGACGCCGATCTGGCCACGGAGGTCCGGCAGCGTCTGCATGGCGGCACGATCCTGAGGGCCAGACTGCTTGCAACACGACGCCTGGTTCGGGCGATGCCCGGTCTCCCGCCCGGAACCTCGCCGGCGGTCCTGAGGCCCCTGCCCCTGCAACTCGCCTGGTCCCGGCCGCGCTCGTCGACGGCTCGGGCCGCCCTGATCCTCGAAGGACGGAGGAACATCGCTGTGTTGCTCAGCAGCAAGCAGTTGTACGGCCCCTGGACTCTGTCCGATCCCATAGCGTCCCTGCGAGACGCGGACGAGGTACCGCGAACCCTGATCATCGACGATCACCGATACCTGACGCCGTTCCATCTGTTGAAGTCCAGAAACCGATCGATCATCGAAGGCCTCGACCGCCTGTTCCCCTGAGGGTTGCTCCCGTGGCGGATGGCCGGTCTCCACCAGATCCGGTTATTGGAACCTTCGACAACGGTGGAAGGGATCGCGGTCAATGCTGTCGAGATCTGCACCGACGCTCAGCGATTTCGACCCCACTCGAAACAGGCGACCTGGCAATCTTCCAGGTACTTGCGTTCGTCGAGCACCGGCACCCGCAGTCGGCGAATGCAGGCGATGAACCCTTCAAGCGCCTTGTCGGACAGCCCGCCTGTATCGACGTTCTCCTTGTTGACGCAGATTGCGGTCAGGTAGGGCAGGCCTCTGGCGTGACAGACATCGATCAGTCGATCCAGATGGCCGTTCTTGCCAATCATCAGGGGTCGCGCGCGCTTCCATTCAATACCGTTCGCCTCGGCCAGCGCCCCATAGGTCGTGAACCTGCCGTCGCGGGCAGCCTTCACGAGTTGGGCGAGGGAGCGCTCGACATCGAGCACGGTTGAACTCCGCCGCGCGCGTTCTTCCAGCAATGCGAGATGCTCTGCCGTACCGATCGCATCGCCGCTTTCCAGCTCGTCGATCCGCTCATCGAGTTCGCCGTCGGCATGGTGCCGAAGGTCCTCCCTTGCCGGCGCGCGCAACAGCCCACGTTCGGTACGATGGCCAGTCCCGTCATCCGCATCGGTCGACGACATCCGCATCTGCAGTTCACAGAATGCCGCAAGGCTGTTGGCCGACCTGATCAGATGGCGCCGTGCCGGAACGTCATCGCCCCGCGCCATCGCATCGAGCGCCATGAGCAGGTTGTTGCGAACGGTGTTCGCCCAGATCGCATAGCGTGACAGCGTCGCCGTGCCATCCGATATCTGGTTCAGCGCACTCCGCTCAAATCTCGGCCAGAGCGGATCCGTACCGCCATCGACCGGGATCGCCAGATCCACGACAACCTCCCGATCGAACCGCCCGATCAGGTTGCGAACATCATCCTCGTCCGTCATCAGCCTTCCAGATCATCAAGAAACTCCGAGCCCGGGGCGACGCCAGATACCCGCAGATGCTCGCGTGCCCGGGTGCAGGCGACATAGAGCAGGTGGCGCTCGGTGGCGTAGACCTCTTCCAGATCGGATTCATCGGCGACGTCCTCGATACGCGCCTGCAGGGGCAGGACCTCGTCATCGCAGGCCATCACCGCCACCGCCCGGAATTCGAGACCCTTTGCGTCGTGCATGGTGCCCGCAATGATCCGCCCCGAAGAGGACTCGGGATCGTCACCGGGATTCGCGAAGTCAAAACCGGCCGCCGCGATTGCCGCATGCGCCCTGGGCAGGGCAGCCGCCGTGCGAACGAAGACACTGCATTCCTCCGGCGTCAGGCCGGTCTCGACGAGCCCGGACAGCCATGCTCCCACATCGGCAATCTCCGACGCTTCGTATTCGAACAGTCGGATCTCCGGCGACGGGCCGTCAAAGACCGAAACGGTGCCTTTGCGCCGCTCGGCATTGCCATCGATGTCGCTGAGTTCCTCTGGCAACAACCGGTCGGCCTGACGACGGATCTGGTGCGAGGTGCGGTAGTTCACCTTCAGGGTATGCGAACGCCCGCGCACGTCGATGCCCAGGGACTTCCAAGAGAACGGCGCGCGGAAGATGCGCTGCCCCAGATCGCCCGCGAAGAACAGGCCGTTGGAACGGCCGCCGGCCAGCGCCGCAAGCCAGCGGAGTTCAGCCACGCCGAGATCCTGTGCCTCGTCGATCACGGCCGCATTCCACCGGCGACCTTCGCCCGCGGCCAGGCGTTCGGTAAGCAAGGCGAACATGTCTGCGCGGGTCAGAAGATCTTCTTCGCCCAGGCCTGCACGCACGCTGGCGAAGACCCGCCAGGCCGCGGCCCGCTGGCGCGCGCCAAGCCGTGTCCGGCGGCCGAGGCGGGGCACACTCATGTAGGCGGACTCATCGCGCACCTGCCAGGGATCGACGACATCGCGCCATTCGGTCCACAGGAAGCGGGCCGACAGGCCTTCCAATGCCGCCGACGATTCCGCGATCAGGCTCCTGATCCGCGCGTCCCCGGCGATCCGGGCATCTCCGATGAGTTCCTGGTACTGCGCTTGCGCAAGGTCCGGAAGGGCGGCGACGTGAATACGGGCGGCCTCTTCTCCGGCAAGCCGCGCCAGCTTGAGCGACAACAGGCGTGACAGGGGACGCGAGAACGTGGCGAGCAGAACATTGGCGTCGGGCGAACGACGGGCCAGGTGAACCGCACGATGCAGAGCGACGACCGTCTTGCCGGTGCCGGCCGAGCCAGCCACCCGCGCCGGACCATTGTAGTCGGCCGTGGCATGCCGTCGCTGAGCGGGGTGCAGGAACAGCGTCCAGCGCTCCCAGGGCGCATCGAAGGCACGTTCCAGTTCTTCGACATTCTCGAGAATGCGAAAACGACGCGCCGCATCGGGATGATCGAACATGTCTGCCTGCACGAAGTTCGCGGCCACCGGCGCGGGTGTTTCACCGACGGCGATGTCGAGCAGGGCTTCGGCAGCTTCCTGCGGCAGATGTTCAGCGAGTGCGAACAGATCGTCTTCGCTGGCCATTCGCACGGCCTCGATCCAGTCATGCGGCACACCATGATCCAGCAGCTCGTCATCGGACAGGTTCCCGAATGGAAATCTCGCGTCCGACCAGCCCGAAATCACGGTCGATGCGGCCGGCTGCGTCGGTGCAACCGCCTCGACGACCTCGCGCAGTTCCACGAGCTGGGCCGCACCGGTACGCGGATGCCGTTCGATCCGCCGCCGTTCGGCCCAGGCGTAGGCCTCGTCATGATGCCCGACATAACAGAGCAAGATGTCGGCCTCGGTCTTGTGAACGATGATGCGCAGGTCACGATTGACCCGGAGTGACCAGAAGTTGGAGTCTTTCGAGCGATCGACCCGATGGAACTTCAGCCCCGGGCTGGAGGGATCAAACTGCAGATCCATGGCCGTGATCTTCACGGCCTTCTGCTCTTGACCCTGGAGCCGTTCCAGGCTCCTGGTGAAAGTATCGGCGATACGGAAATTCATCGGTCAGCGCGGAAAGAACTGTCGAATGTTCATGGACGGATCTTCGACCGCCCCCTCCGCCCCTGAGGTTGAACGGTTCACCCCCTCGCCGATCATGATCCCCCCGTCCACCGGTACAGGATGGGCAGCACAACCAACGGGCTCAATATTGTCGGCACTCATGAGGGATTTGTTCCCTCATCGTCCAGTTCATCGTCAATGTCCTGAAGCTCGCCGCTCTCCGGACACCAGAGCGCCCATGACCAGTCGGTTCCAGTCGCCTGCACCTGCTCGTGGGCGACGAAACCCTCCGCGCCGTTGTTGCGATACTTGTAGAACAGCGACGGCGTGCCGGATTGAAACGGATCGATCATCGTTGGCTCGACCAGCTCGCGTTCAACGAGCGAGCCGTTGAAGAGAACCGAAACGACGCTTCCAGGCTTGTAGATCTGGAACCAACCATCGGGCACCTCTGTATGGGGTACCGCATTCCCCTGGCCTTCGCTCAAGGTATCGATCCAGGTCTGCAACCTGTCGGTGATCTCCTCGGACACCAGGGCATCATCTCCCGCGAGATCCGCCGCCCGGTCGAGCTGGGTGACATAGCGGTCGATATCGTCGAAAAGATCCTCAGTCAGGCGAAGACCGCCATAGACGCTGTCATAGATGACGATGGCATCGGTCAGGCGACGCGGACCGGCTTCGGTCATCAGGGCAATGTTCGTGTGCGTGGCGTCGATATCCTGAGGCGAGATGCTCCGGTCGCGCGACAGCAGCTTAAGGATGCCGTTGGCAAGCCGTTCGCGCACCTTGGGGACGAGACCCTTGGTTCCCGAGAACCAGTCTTCCTCGATCTTCACCAGGATGCCCGTCGTCCTGAAGTCGCGCTGCTTGCGCGACATGTTGGGATTCTCCGCGCGAAGATCCTTGTAGAGAAAGGTCTTGTTGCCGATCGAGTAGCCGATCACGCTCTCGTTGACCTGTAGGTGAACCTCGGCGACGAGGCCGGTCGGGCCCTGCTTGATGCGCCCACCGACAATGCCTTCCGTCGAAAGATCGAGCGTGACCGTCTTCCGGAGAATCCCGCGGGTCGGCGCCGGGGTCTTCAGTCCCGATAGCCGGATCGTTCTGTCGTAGGAGCGGTAGCTCCATTCCTGGACCTTGTACGGACGGCCGAGATGCAGGTAGGTCGCTCCCGGATAGGCCTCGCGGATGGCCTGATTGGCAGAGATGTTCCCGATCTGCCGCCCCATGTCACGACCGCCCTCCTTGAGCTGGAAGACCGCCTCGCCCACCTGGCGCAACGGGTAGTTGAAGTGCGGGGTATCCGCGCCAAGCTGGGCGATGAAGTCGAACTCCCGCGGGCGTCCGCCTCCCGGGCGCGCGTAGCCCATGATGTCGCCGAAGGTCTCGGGCCAGCCCACCCCGGCCGGTGGCGAGGATTTTTCCGCGCCGAGAACTTCGAGTTCTTCGAACAGGCAGCGGGCATGGGCGAACTGGATGAAGCGATTGCCGAGATAGAGATAGGACGGCTCGACCGACCCCCTGTAGTAGTCCGCGAATGTTTCGCCGTACTGCCGGAACGCATTGGGGCCGCCGATCACGAAGAACACACCTGGCCGGGCACGTCCGACGCGACCGATGCGCTGCCTGAAGGATTTGCGGGATTGCGGCACGCCCAGATTGATACCGATCTCCATGTCGGCGATGTCGATGCCCAGTTCCAGCGCGGACGTCGCAATCACCCCGTGCAGATCCCCCGAGCGGAGCGACGTCTCTATCCCGGTGCGATCCTGCGCTTCGTAGCCACTGCGGTAGGGCAGAACCTCCGGCCGATCCAGCTCGCGAACGGTTCGTTCCACGCCTTGCCGGGAATCGAGAAAGGCAATGAACCGCCGGCGATCCGAGAGCTCGCAGATACCCCTTGCCAGGTCACCGACCGCGGTTTCACCGGCGCTTCCATACTCCGCGCCATCGACGTGCAGGATTCGCAGCGGCTGTCTCGGTGCGCCGTTCTGATCCTCGTCGACCACGGCGTAGTTCAGGCCCGTGAGAGCCGCGAGATGCTCTGCCGCATCCTTGATTGTCGCCGTGGTCGCGATCACCTGCAGCCGGGGTTTCCCGCCATCGCCCCGGCTGGCGCGCCGCTTGGCGGCGATCATCCGGCGCAACAGGAAGGCGACATTGCTTCCGAACACGGATTCGTAGACATGCGCCTCGTCGAGCACGAGCAGGGCCAGGTGATCGAAGAAACGCCGCACGACGCTGTTGCCCACGTGGCGCATCAACCAGGCCTGGCAGACGTCCGGCGTCATCAGGACGATCCGCGCGGTGTCGAGCGCGTTTCCCCGCTCCGCCGTCAGCATGTCGCCATCGATGCGGGCTACGGCGTCTTCGCCAAGCCCGGCCATCGCGGCCATGCGCAGCCAGCGTTCGTGCTGATCGGCTGCCAGTGCCTTCAGCGGATAGAAGATCAGAACCCGTGCATCCGGGTTCTCGAGTACGCGATGCAAGGTCAGGAGCTGGAAGACCAGGGATTTTCCCGAGGCTGTTCCCGTCGCCACCACGGTATTCCTGCCGTTCACCAGGTGGTCCAACGCTGACGCCTGGTGCGCCCAGACCGTCCCGTCGTCGATCCCAAGCCTTGCAAGGACCGAAGACAGGGGACCCTTGCGCAAGATGTCGGGAAGCTGGTCCCGCCGTTCGGCTCTCGCCGGCACGTCGACCGTCTCGATGACATGCAGGTTCAGGGTTGCAACCAGTTCGTCGGCAATCTCGAACATCAACCACCCCTCCGCTTCGAATTTCACACCCTGTGTCGTTTAGTGAATTTCAGGCTGCACGGCTTCGGATCGTCGAGCCTGCTTTCCGCAACTTCAAAGGGTTGCGGGTTCAATCGATATCCAGACCTTGCCGCACGACCGACAGAAAACGGGCCACATCAGTCGAGACGTTTGAACTGATCCATCTTCGAGGGTTCCAGAATCCAGCGAGGCCGTCTGCCGCGTGTTTCCAGCGGTTTCTTCCAATCGGTTCCGGCGTCATCGATGCGCTGGTCGCTGCAAGCGTTTGAGTTCAGAAGCGGGAATTTTCTGTTTCCGCCCCTGATTTTCTCCGCAAACTCCTGCAACAGCAGGAACTCGACATGCCTGTAGAAATTCGGGCTGTTCCTGCGCCGGGGCTCCGCGATGTAGAAATCGAAATTGGCGCCAGAAAGGCTCTGCATGAAATCAAAAAGGCTTCGTTCAAAATGAGTTTTCAGACGCCCGAGTACATTTCCTTGTCCGATATAGATGATGTTTGATTTCTTTAATTCATAATTAATAGTGAATGGAGAGGAAACACATATTGCATAAACACCCTTTTTCAATTCTGACAATTTCTTTTTAGACTCTTCATGGAATCCATCTTTCAGCATCTCCACACTTTCACTGATTGATTTTTTTCTTAATTCCTTCTGCGCAGACTTGGAATATTGATCATAGATGGCCAAGTCAAAACCTGCTTTTCTCGTGGCAACCGCCAGATTCTGATTCTTTACCTGCCACCATTTGATGTTGGTCATTGTCCAATTCCTTTCTGAAAAATGATACTATTGCACTGCAAACACCTTCATCACCTCGTCACCCAAGTGGTTGATGACCTTCACCGCGATCCGGCCGGTCGACGGTTTCGGGAACGGCCGCGAGGTGTCGCTGTTCAGGCTGGCCCAGGCCTCTTCGTCGATCTCGGCCTTCAGCGTGGTCTTCAGCGCCTTGTAGGGATCGGCGGCGCCAAGGAAGTAGGCGTGGCGCACGAAGAAGCTTTCCTCGTTGTAGTCGGTATCGATGAACCAGCAGGCGATGCCGTCCGGGCCGCTGGAGCGGATCTCGCCGGTCTGCGGGTGGAAGACGTCGACACCCCTTATCTTCACCCGGATGAGGCCGCCGTCCGGCCCCGCGGTCGCGCCTGAGCCGGGCTCGTCATCGACCGGCTCGATCGCGATGTCGGGTTCGCCGAAGATCACGAACAGGTTGCCCTTGCCCGTGTTCTTGAGTTCATCCGCCATGTGCAGGTCGGCGTTCATCCGCGCCTTCAGGATCGGCACGCGGCCCAGCTTGTCGAAGTCCGCGGCATGGGCATCGAAGCTGAAGGCACAGGCGATCAGCACGTCGAAACCGGCATCCGCGGCTTCGCGGGCCGCGGCCACGAGGTCCGGTCGGGCGACGGTCCCGAATTCCGGTCCGATGAAGATACCGGCGCGGCGCTCGCTTTCACCCTTCCGATAGCGGCCCTCGGCGCAGACATACTGGCCGGGCCAGCCGACGAGAGAGGCGAAGTCGATCCGGTCTTCCTTGTGCGCCTGCTGCACGCCTGCTGTGCGCAGGTTCTCCAGGATCACACCGGTGAAATCCTGCTCCTCGACCGGGCCGTCATGGCGCTTGCCGGGCCCGGTTTCGCGAAGGGTGTTGTTGTCGACCGGGTCGCCTGTCTCGTCCACCGCCAGCACCCGGTGCGGCGACAGGCTCTCGACCGTGAACGGCCCGGCGACCCGCACCTTTCGGTTGTCGACATAAGGTCGGTCAAAGAGAAATTCCTGATCCGCGTTGGCGGCGATCGAGGCGTCGATCTCGCGCTGGCGGGCGATGCGCTGTGTCCACCAGTCCACGTGAACCGTTTTCGCACTGTCCGGCCAGTCCCCGCCGGCCTCGCGCGGGATTTCCCATTCCTCCCAGGATTTCCCCAGATCCGCATTCAAACGCTTGCGCAGCGGTTCGAGCCGCTCCTGGAATCGCTCCCAGATGACGTCGATCTCGGCATTGTTCGCGATGGATTTCAGCGTGATATGAGGGACTCGCTCGTAGACGAAGCCTTGACGCAGATCGCCATTGGTCGCCCGTTCTCGTGGCGCTGCGGCCGTGACTTCAGCTTCCTTGCTGACGCCTTCTGGCGAGTCCGCCAACAAGTAGAATGGATAGCGGGCACCCATGATTCGTGACCGAGCCAGTGCTAGCGCGACGCGGGATGTATCAATCGTAATCCAGCGTCGACCCCACTGCTCTGCGACCTGGGCCGTTGTGCCGGAACCACAAGTGGGGTCAAGAACCAAATCACCGGGATCTGAAGTCATCAGCAAACATCTTTGAACTATTTTTGCAGATGATTGAACAACGTAGATCTTATCTTCCGTAAAACTTCCAGTTCCCATATCGGTCCAAACATTATTTACTTCTACCGCCCTGAAGTCCTTTAAATATCTAATATAGGTTAGAGAATTTTTTGCATCATTGAGGCGGGTTGAGCGAATTAGTCTACTCATTCCGACCCCTCCAGTTTTCCAGTATCCTTTCCCGGATCCAAATTTCTTTCCCTTAAACAAAACAGGAAAATTACCTGGTGGTTTTTGAGAAGTAATATTGTCTAATCGAAAAATTCTATCATCTCCATACTTCGAGATATGTGTAGACAATTCTTTGATAGAAAGTCGTTTGACGGAGAATGAATCATCCAAAATACATCTGTACACCCCTGATCTATCATCACTTATGTTTTTCTCGCGAAGGGGTCTTCTAAATTTGCAGTTTTTTACATTTTTGGAATAAAAAAGAACATAATCTGATATTCCAGGAACTAATTCAGCTGTTTGTCCAGCAGTCTTTGTTATTGTTATACTAGAGACGAAATTTTCTTCCCCAAACACCTCATCCATCACCGCACGCACCCGGTGCACATTCTCATCCCCGATTTGCACAAAGATCGAGCCGCTCTCATGCAGCAGATCGCGGGCCACGGTGAGCCGATCACGCAGGTAGCTAAGGTAAGAGTGGATGCCGTCCCGCCAGGTATCGCGGAACGCCTTCACCATCTCCGGTTCGCGGGTGATGTGTTCCGACTTGCCGTCCTTCACGTCGCGACTGGTGGTCGACCACTGGAAGTTCGAGTTGAACTTTATCCCGTAGGGCGGGTCGAGATAGATGCACTGCACCTTGCCGCGCAGGCCCTCGCGTTCAGCTAGCGAGGCCATCACCTGCAAGCTGTCGCCCAGGATCATGCGGTTGGTCCAGTTGGCGTCGTGCTTGTAGAACTCGGTCGCCTTCTCGGGATCGGTGAGGCCGTTGAAGTCGGCGAACAGGTCCGGAGTGTCCGCGTCCGCCTCGTCCTGGCGTCGCGCCTTGCTGCGACGCAGCAGGTCGTCGATCAGGACCTTGGGATGCACCTTTTCCTGGATGTAGAGCGGCGGGGCCTGGACGATCAGGTCGGACGCGTCCTGCTCGTCCTTGCCGCGCCAGACGAGCTGCGGGTCGAGATCGCGGTTGCGCCGCTCGTAGGCAAGGCGCAACGGGCTCTTTTCCTCTTCCGCCATCACGGTCTCGAGCTCGGCGGTGGGGATGTTGGGGCGGCGCGCCTCGTCGTGACGCAGGGTGGCGACCTGCTTGGGGCGCTTCGGCGCCTTCGGCTTTCGGGCCATCAGGCGGCCTCCTCTGCATCGAGGTCGTCGTCTTCACCAGACACGACATCGCGTTCGTTCTCGTCCGTGCCATGTTCCATGGCCACGGGCTTGTCCATTGCCTGCGCCACGACATCGGTCAGGGCGGCGAGTCTCGTCGCGAAGAAAGCCTCGAAATCGTCCGTCCGGAGATGTTCGGGTTCGATCAGGTGGCTTCGCAGGATCTCGTCGAGGCGAGCGGGCTCGATCCCCTGCCTGTCCTCGATGCGCTTGAGGTAGACCGACGGGGCATCGCCACCAATCGCGATGTTGGAGGCCTTGGACAAAGGCGTCTTGTTGACGATGGCGTTGAAGACGCCCGGTTCGATGCCTTGCGTCTTGCACCAGGCTTGCGGGAAGACGTGGTGGATGTCGATCCGGTCATTGAAGAAGGTCATGATGTCCGTCGGCCGGTCGGTGATGAAATCCCGACAACCCCGACGCATCATCAGGGCGTGCAGACCCTTGTAGGCCGCCGCCTGGCGCGAACGCAGCGAGCGCAGCCGATCCTGCTGGAAGATCGCCTCGTCCAGGGAGCGTGGCCTGGCGCCGCCGGCAAGCCATTCCACCAATTCCGGCACATCGCGGGCAAGACGGGATTCGGTGGTCGAGCCATAGAGTTCACCGAGCACCACCGACCAGAACCAGCGCGACAGCTTCTCCTTGGCGGCGGCCGTGGATGCATCCCGTCCGGCAATGGCGAATGTCGCAGCGAGCGCGACGATCACGGGCGGATAGGGCACGTCCCGGTGCCAGATGATTTTCTGCTCGTTCAGGAAACCGGCCGCCTCGACAAAGCCATTCTCGACGGCGTCGCTGTGCGTCTGGTACGCCTCAAGAGGCAATGCAAGCAGGGTATCGCGGCGGCAACTCACCTGGGGCAGATCGCGGCCGCCCTGCCCCGCGGCCTGCTTGTCCAGCCGCAACGATCGGGTGTGCAGGAGCGTGCAGGCCTGCAGGAACTCGATGCTGGCGAGGTCCTTCAGAACGTCGCGCGGGTTCGGCGTGCCAATGATGCGTCTCTTTCGGCCGACGTCAACTGTATCCGGCAGCCCATACCAGTCCGTCCTGAGGTCGAACTCGTCGGCCGCATAGATCGCCGTCAGCAGTTCGAAGGCATCGAGTTTCTTGCCGCCGACATTGACCTTCTCGAACACCAGACAGATCGCCTCGCGGCTGTTGTTGCGATCGAGACGGATGATCGGCATCTCGTAGCGTTCGATGCAGTCGAGAACGTTCCGGCTGAAGGCCCGTTCGAGTTCGTAGAAGTCCCGGCCGCTCTCCTTCCAGAAGTCCCGCCAGCCGAAAAACCAGTCCCGGCTGTCGAAAGCCTTGTCCAGGGGAAAGTGGTCCAGCTCGTACTCCTTTTCGGGCGTCGAGAGATCGAGTTCCACGTCCCGACCGAAGTTCCGGCGGACAATGCGATCCTCGGGCACGCCAATGATCGCCTCCTCCATGTGGACTTCGCCTTCCACCGCCGTCTTGATGTCAATGTAGTAGTGGCGGTCGACTTCCTTGCCCTTGGCCGTCCGGGTGCTGACCGGCACCGGCGTGAACAGCGCCTGGAAGAGCGACGTGATCCGCTGCTGTCCATCCAGAAGCAAGGCCTCGGGTTCCACGCCCTTGTCCTCGACGCCTTCGAGAACCCGCGGCTTGAAGTTGACGACGCCTCCGGTTTCCAGGGTCAAAAGGGCGCCGACGGGAAATCCGCGCGCGATCGATGCCAGCAGGCTGCGCACGTCGTCATCGTTCCAGACATAGTTTCGCTGGAAGTCCGGCAACTGGAGCGCGCCGCTCGCGGCGGTCTCCAGCAGCTTTCTGAGATCGGTCTTGGTCGATTCGAACATCACGCGACCTCTTTTTCGATCAAATTCTCGATCAGCTTCGCGAACCCGCTCTCGATCTCCCAGACGTCGGTGAACTCGGCGAAGGCCCAGCGGCCGTGGCTGCCGAGCGCGTTGACGCCGGGGATCCAGTAGCTCTTCATCGTGTTGGCCTTGTCCTTGGCATCCTCGCCGCGAAAGCCCTTGATCTCGACGATCAGGTTCAGCGGATCCTCCTTGCCGAAGCCGTCATCGACCTGAACGATGAAGTCGGGGATGTAGGTGCGCGCGATGCTGCCCATCAGATAGGGCACTTCCAGGCCGAGATTCTGGTTCTTCACGTAGGCCCGCACGCGGGGATGCTCCTCCACCACGCGGGCCAGTTCGATCTCCCAGTCGCTGTCGCCGATCACCCAGTTGACATGGCTGCGGTGCGGCGCCGTATTCCAGCGGGTCTCGCGGCTGGTGGTGAAATTGACGAAGCGGGTCGAGCCCGACGGATTGTAGGGATCGAGGATGGCCCGCACCGGCCGGGCGCCTTCCTGCTGCTGCAGGCTGGCGGTAACGGCGGCCTTGATGCGTTCCGCGGCCATGGCCGCGATCTGCTTGTAGAGGAGCTGGCCCGGAAAGGTGCCGCCCTTGCATTCCAGCCAGCCGTCAAGCCACTGGCGCACGATGCGTTTCAACTGCCCGAAGAGATGCAGCTTCGGTTCCTCGTTGGCATCGCGGTAGACCTCGAAGAGCAGGTGCCGCGTCAGGTGGAAGACGATGGTGCTGGGACGCAATTCATCGAGGTGATCCAGCGAGAAGGTCACGCCCTCGCCGACGATGCCCTCGTTGCGGACTTTCGTCGGGCCGACCAGCTCGGGCGTGAGCACGAGACGGGAATCGTCGTTGAAGGCGACCTCGAACCGTTCGCTTGGCAGATCGACCCGATAGCCCTGTACCCGGGGAAAGCGGATCTCCAGCGCGGCGCGTTCGGGCAGGGCCTGGACATGCACGGTCTCGCGCGGCGGGGTGCGTTTCGCCGGCATGGGCCTGGCGGTGAAATCGAAGGGGATGCCGAGCACATCGGCATATTCGACATCCAGCAGGCCCGAATCCGGGTTCAGGTCGTAGGACTGGCGGCGCAGGGCGCGGCCGACCACCTGTTCACACAGAAGCTGGGTCCCGAAGGCCCGCACGCCCAGGATGTAGCGCACGGTGTTGGCGTCCCAGCCCTCGGTGAGCATGGAGACGGAGACGACGCAGCGGACGTCGCCGCCCAGGCGGCCGGCGCGGCCGACCGTGTTCATGGCTTCGCGCAACAGTTCGGATTCGGTGATGTTCTCGCCGGCGCGCTGGTCGCCGGTGCGCGCCACCAGCTCGCGTCGGTATTGCTCGATTTCCGGCGCCGCCGCCTCGCGAAACGCCCTGTCGAGAGCCTCGCCGGATTCGAGCTGTTCGGAATCGATCAGCAGCGTGTTCGGTTTCGCCAGCCGGTTGCCGTGCTGGTCGAAGTTGCGGAAGAGTTCGAGGCGGCCCTGGTGAAAGGTCGTGTTGCCGTCCTCGCCGGTGCGGTGAAAGCCGGAGATGAAATCGTAGACCAGCTTCGAGGACGCGGTGTTGTTGCAGACGACGATGAACACCGGCGGCACCTCGATGCCTGCCTCGTCCCAGTCCTCGAACTCGGCGACATAGTGTCCGTAGAGGGCTTCCAGGGCGGTCTGCAGCGGCGCCGGCAGGTTGAGCGGGTCCAGGGCATCGGCCGACTTGCGTCGGCCCTTTTTGGGCATCTGCTTCCCGATATGATCCCAGAGATTGCGGTAGATCGGGGAATCCTGGCCCGGGATGTTGTCGGAGACCGGCACGCGGGGCAGCTTGACGATGCCGCATTCGATCGCATCCATCAGCGAGAAGTCGCTCATCGTCCAGGGAAACAGTGTGCCTTCGACATAGCCGGAGCCACGCAGGAAGAACGGTGTCGCGGACAGATCGAAGACCCGCCGGACGCCAAGACGCCGCTTGACCGCCTCGATCCCGGTGATCCAGAGGCGGGCGGCCTCGTTGTTCTTCTTCGCCTCCTCCTTGTCCTCGCCCTTCAGCGCCGCCTCCTCGTCGGTGTCCGGGCGTTCGCGATAGCAATGGTGCGCCTCGTCGTTGAGGACGACGATGTTCTTCAGCCCCATCAATTCCGGCATCACCCGTTGCAGCATCTGCCCGTCGCTTTCCGTGGTCTGCAGGGCGGGGCCACGGCCCTTGATCAGGGCCCGTGTTCCCTTCGCGACGTCGAGCCGTTCGCGCAGCCGGAAGGCGTGGTAGTTGGTGATGACGATGCGGGCGCGATCGATGTCGGACAGCAGGTCGGGGGGCACCAGTTCGCGGGTGTGGTAGTAGCTCTGATCGTCGTTGGGCAGCAAAACCCGCAGACGGTCGCGGATGGTGATGCCCGGGGTGACGATCAGGAAGCCGCGGGAGAAGCGGTTGCTGCCCGGATGGCGCACGGCATTGACGGTCTGCCAGGCGATCAGCATCGCCATCACCGTGGTCTTGCCGGCGCCGGTCGCGAGTTTCAGGGCGAGCCGCATCAGATCCGGATTGGCGCCGGCATTGGCGCCCTCGAGGTGCTTCAGGAACTTCGCGCCACGCGGGCCGAACCGGGGCGCCACCTCGGTCAGCCAGATGGCCGTCTCCACCGCCTCTATCTGGCAGAAGAACGGGCGCACGCCGGCGAAGGGATGATGCCGCCAGTGCTGCAGCAGGCGGGCCGTCTCGGGCGTGACCTGCCACTGGTCCGGGTTGGGCAATGCCCGCCAGGTTTCCAGGTGGCCGCGCAATTCGTTGACGATCGGGCGGGGGTTGTATTCCTGATCTTCGCTGGAGAGTTCGTCGCCGGCACTGGCGAGCACCATCTCCGCCTGGGACGCGGAGGCGGCCGCGCCCTTCTTGCCACCCTTGCGCTTCTTCGGTTTCGGTACCGGCGTGATGAGATCGCATTCCCTGCGCGACTCGATAATGGCGCCGGTGGGGTTGCCATCCTCCAGCGCCCAGTGGCGCGCCGGCGGCTCGTACGGCGAATTCAGGATCGGTTGTTCAAAGAATGCGGTCGACACGTCCGCCTGTCCCCCCTGGCCCGTGGGGATTCAACAGGTAGAACGGGTTTGCGTCAATTTCTCCCTAACCTCAGGCCGGCGCATCCGTCGGGCCGATGGCGCGCATCACGATCCGCAGCATCCATCGAGACAGATCGTGCAGATCCACTCCGGTTCCGTAGCGTCGCACCGTGATGGCGAGGCAAAGGCCGGCAACAAGCCCGATCCAGGCCGGGCCGCCAATCAGTGATGACGTGACCACCACGATCGCCGGTCCCATGCCGCCCTCTGCCAGGGTGCGCATGAACCCGATGCGGTCGTTGCGATGCCTGCCCGCGTGCCAGGCGCGGGCAAAGGCCACCACTGCCACGACCATCAAGACCGGATTCGCGCCGTACGCCGCAGTCAGGCCGAGCGCGCCGACCGTTTCCACGAACCGGTCTTCTTCCGGACGGCTCCAGTTGAGCGCGATCGCGATGATTCCAATGGAAGAGGCAATCAGTTCCGTACCGTTGATCGTCAACGCGTCGGCGGTCCAGTTCCGCAGTATCGCAAGGGTCTGCTCGAGCGTCGCGGCCAGGGCCTCGTATGTCGCTGGCTCGGTCGTCACCAGCGGAATGCCCGCCGGCGTCACCAGATCCTTGGTCAGGGAACTCAGCCATCCCTGCACCTCGTCGGCCATGCCGTCATCCGGAAGGACATCGCGGACGATCGCCCACATCTCCTGCGGCGTATGGGAACCGTCAAACAGCCGATGCAGACCACCGCCGATGCCGGTCTCGAGATAGGTGGCGTCAACGGCACGGTCGTAGATCGTCGGCGCCGCCTCAAAGAGCGAGGTCAGCCAGTTGTCGAGATATCGCGCGGCATCGCTCGCCAACATCGCCTGCAACCAGGAAACCGCAGCCGTCGACGTCGCGCGGCCATCCGAACTCTCGCGCGGCTGGCTTTGCTCTCCCAAGGCACTCATGATCCGTCCCAGGCCCCGGACACGGTCATCGAGAAAGGTGCGGACCACCTCGACGCGATCCGGCCGAGTTTCCACAGGCACGGCCTTGAGTGCCCGATGGCGCTGCCTGGCTGCGCGCCACTTCAGATACATCTCCATGCCCCGCGTCGACACGGGCGCACGTCCCTCCAGCATCGCCAGAATTTCGACCTCGGTCTTGCGCACCGGGCCGCGCCGGCCTTCGTCGAGGTCGACGTAGCTCGACAGCCATCGGTCAAGGAACGCGCACTCGATCCGATCGAAATCGGAATCAAGGTGGTAGTCGAAACCATCGATGATCACAGGCGCCATCCGAGCCGCCCCCGGAGTTCGCAGGAAACGTACCCCCATTGTGACGAGGCTGCGGAAACCGCATCAAGATGTGAGGAGAGACAAAGACACTGCGGGTGCGATGGGTGCAAAAAGGGGACCGGGGTAGCCCGACCCGATCAGACCGCGCCGACCCGGCTCTCCATCGCCCGGCATCGGCGCCATTCTGCCCATCGCCGCCGTTGCGCCGCCGCGATCCGGGCCCGGCCCTCCGCGGTCCTCGGACCCGTGGAGCGACCACCATGAAACCGGCAACGGGTCCGGCCGGGTTCGGCCGGGCAGCAGCAGGGCTGACCGTCGCGCTTGCGGCGGGCACCGCAGCGGGTGCGTGATCGCGGCTTTCCGGCCATCTCTCGCCTCGCGGGGGACGGCTGCCTTGACATCCGGTCGAGGCCGGAGTTCGTCCCCATTGGTATCTCGATGGTATCTCGAAGATACGGCGATTACGACGAAATCCGGTAAGTCTTTGAAAAAACTGGCGCACCCGAGAGGATTCGAACCTCTGACCTCTGCCTTCGGTGGGCAGCGCTC
>JBGTSP010000001.1:0-64343 GCA_041940205.1 Alphaproteobacteria bacterium | reverse complement strand
CACCATCGAGGCGGCCCGCGCGGGCGAGGCCGGCAAGGGCTTCGCGGTCGTCGCCGGCGAGGTGAAGGGCCTCGCCAACCAGACCGGCCAGGCGACCGAGGACATCCGCACCCAGATCAACGAGGTGCAGGACACGATCGCCAGCGTCGTCGAGGCGATTCAGTCGATCAGCGGCACGATCGCCGACATGGACAGCGTCTCCACCTCGATCGCCGAGGCGATGGACGAACAGAACAGCGCCGCCGACGAGATCGGCCGCGCGGTCGGCGTGGTCACCCAGGGCAACCGCACGATGACCGAGTCGATCCGCACCGTGGTCGACAAGTCGGCCCACACGACCAGCCTGACGCAGGAGATGCGCTCGGCCACCGAGAGCGTGGTCGAACGGCTGAACGAACTGCAGGGCAGCGTCGACCGGGTGGTCCAGGACCTGCGCCAGGCGGCCGCCTGAGCGGCCATCCGGCCGTCCGCGCAGACGCGCGGGCGACACGGCGAGACAGCGCCGTCATTCTCGGATAGGTCAGGGCCGGGAGGTCCGCCATGTCCGAGAGTTTCGATTACGTCATCGTCGGCGCCTGCACAGCCGGCTGCATCCTGGCCAACCGGTTGAGCGCCGACGGCCGGCACACCGTCTGCCTGCTGGAGGCCGGCGGCTCGAACTGGCATCCCTACCTGCACATTCCGGCGGGCTTCATGAAGACCCTGACCGGCACCTCCATGAACTGGCTCTATGCCACGGAACCCGGCGCCGGGATCGCGGGCCGCTCGATCCACGCGCCGCGCGGCAAGGTGCTGGGCGGCTCCAGCGCCATCAACGGACACATCATCAATCGCGGACAGCGGCTGGATTTCGACGGCTGGGCCCAGCGCGGCAATCGCGGCTGGGGTTTCGCCGACGTGGTGCCCTATTTCAGGCGCTTCGAACGGCGCATCGTCGGCGCCGGCGAAGCCGCTGCGGACCCGCAACTGCGCGGATCGGACGGCGAGCTGCCGGTCACCGACCTGGAATGGCATCATCCCCTGTGCGAGGCCTTCATCGCGGGCGCTGTCGCGGCGGGCATCCCGCGCAATCCCGACTACAACAGCGGCCACCAGGACGGCGTCGGCTATTTCCAGCGGGCGATCCACGGTCGCCGGCGGATCAGCGCCGCCACCGCCTTCCTCGCGCCGGCGCGCGGCCGCGCCAACCTGGAAATCCGTACCCACGCGCTGGCGGGCGCGCTGGAGATCGACGAGGGCCGCGTCACCGGCGTGCGCTATCTGCGGGGCGGCCGCGAGGAGACGGTGACGGCGCGACGCTCGGTCGTGCTGAGCGGCGGCGCCGTGAACTCGCCGCAACTGCTGCAGCTTTCGGGCATCGGCCCGGAGGCGCTGCTGCGCGAGCGCGGCATCCCGGTGCGCCATGCGCTCTCGGGCGTGGGCGAGAACCTGCGCGACCATTTCGGTCCCCGCGTGGTCGCGCGGGTGCGCGATCAGAAAACCCTCAACGAACGCGCCCGCGGTCTCGCGCTGGCGGCCGAGATCGGCAAGTATTTTCTCGGCGCGCAAAGCATCCTGACCCTGCAGCCGTCCCTGGTGTTCTGTTTCTGGAAATCGCGCGAGGGCCTCGACCAGGCGGACCTGCAAATGACCTTCACGCCCGCGAGCTACAAGGAGGGCGTGCAGGCCCGGCTCGACGACTTTCCCGGCATGACCTGCGCGCCCTGGCCGCACCGCCCCGAAAGCACCGGACATGTGCGCATTCGCGCCGCCGATCCGCGCGAGGCGCCGGAGATCCAGCCCAACTACCTGGCCCACGAGAGCGACCGGCAGACGACAATCGGCGGGGTCCGCCTCGCCCGCCGGCTGCTGTCGACGCCCGCGCTCGCGCCCTATTACGCGGGCGAGGAACTGCCCGGTCCGGGGGTGGAAAGCGACGACGAGGTGCTCGACTTCGCCCGCCGGCGCGGCACCACCATGTTCCACCTGATGGGCACCTGCCGCATGGGACCCGCCAGCGATCCGTCGGCCGTCGTCGACGACCGCCTGCGCCTGCACGGACTGGACGGCCTGCACATCGCGGATGCCTCGATCATGCCGACGATGCCGTCGGCAAACACCAACGCCGCGACCATGATGATCGCGGAAAAGGCCGCCGACCTGATCCTGGGCCGGGAACCGCCGGAGGCGGCGCCGGTCTGACGCGGAGCCGAACAGGAGCGCCCGCGGTTCGCCGCGAAGCGGGCAAATCGGCCCTGTCACAATCTCCGGTGGTCATCTAAAATGAGAATGTTCGCGTAAACACGGGCGGGTGGCCGTGTGCAGGCGCCCGACTTCTCCAAAGAAAAGCACAAAGCGAGGGCATTGGCGAAACTTTAACCCGCGTGAGGGACACTTGAGCGTTGAACAGCCCCCCGCAGACCAGAGCGGAGATCCGGTCATGCCGTCGCAGCTCGGCACCGTGCTTTACCGGGACGGTGAAGTGATCTTCCAGGAAGGTGATTCCGGCCACCACGCCTACGCCATCGAGCGTGGCGAGGTGGAGATATCGGTGGTGCGCGACGGGGTGAACATTGTTCTGGCCCGCCCGGGCAAGGGCGAGATGGTCGGCGAGATGGCCATCCTCGACGACAAGCCGCGTTCCGCCACCGCCCGGGCCGTGGGCGATTGCGAACTCCTGGTGATCACCCGCCAGCAGATCGCCGGCCGTCTCAAGCAGGCCGATCCGGTGCTGCGGCTGTGCGTCGATGTGCTGATGGAACGCTTTCGCGACATCATGAAGACCGGTTTCGGCGTCGGCAGCGATACTTCGGACGAGCCGATCCCGCTGCCGCTCGTCGCCGAGCGGCCGGCCTATACCCGCCGCGCCGCCATCGCCGCGATGGGCGAGGTGCGCCTGGAACAGGAACTCAGCCTGGCGATCGAGCAGGATGCGCTGGAACTCGCCTACCAGCCGATCGTGCGGCTCGACGACCATCGCCCGGCCGGCTTCGAGGCCCTGGTGCGCTGGCGCCACCCCGATCGCGGCATGGTCCCGCCCAACGTGTTCATTCCACTGGCCGAGAATTCCGGCCTGATCAAGAAGCTCGATTCCTGGGTGATGCGCACCGCCTGCTGCGCGGCCGCGCGCTTCCGCGACGAGCTCCCCGAGGCGCCGCCGTTCGTCGCCGTCAACTGCTCGCCCAAGGATCTCGCCGATCCGGGATTCGTCGACCAGTTCCGGGATTCCTGCGCACGCGCCGGCATCTCGCCCGAAGCGATGAAGATCGAGATCACGGAATCCGCCTTCGTCGCCGACCAGGGCAAGGTGGTGCAGGCCCTGAACGACTGCCGCGGCCTCGGCGCCAGCATCGCGCTGGACGATTTCGGCACGGGCTATTCCAGTCTCAGCTACCTGCACCGCTTCCCGATCGACGCGATGAAGATCGACCGTTCCTTCGTCATGGCGATGGAGCAGGACACGCTGTCGGCCAGCATCGTGCGCTCGCTGGTCAATCTCGGCAACGACCTCGGCCTGTCGCTGGTCGCCGAGGGGATCGAGGAAGCCAGCCAGGCGGAAATCCTGCACCGCCTGGGCTGCGGCCTGGGCCAGGGCTACCATTTCGCCAGGCCGCTTGCCTTCGAGGACGCCCGCGCCTTCCTCGATGCCGGACGGGACAAGCGCCGACACGCGGTCTGAGAACGCCGGCAGACACCGCGCCTTGCGGAATCCGGACAAGACGGCAGGATAGCGGGCCCGTTCACCGTCGGCGCCCGTCTCCAGACGTGCAGCCGGCCTGTCAGCACGAGCCCGCCATGCCCGGTCCCCTGCACGGATTTCGCATCCTCGACCTGAGTGCCGTCATCTCAGGCCCCTTCGCCACCATGATCCTCGCCGACCAGGGTGCCGACGTCATCAAGGTCGAGCCGCCGGGCCGGGGCGACTTCACCCGGGCGGCCGGCAACAAGAGCAACGGGATGTCGGCCTCGTTCCTGAACAACAACCGGAACAAGCGCTCGATCTGCCTCGACCTGAAGAACCCGCAGGGCATCGCCGTGCTCAAGCGGCTGGCCGCGACCTGCGACTGCGTGGTGCAGAATTTCCGGCCGGGCGTGGTCGAGCGCATGGGGATCGGCGAAGCCGACCTGCGGGCCGTCCGCGAGGACATCGTCTATGTCTCGATCAGCGGTTTCGGCGAGACCGGACCGTTCGCCGACAAGCCGGTTTACGATCCCATCGTCCAGGCGCTCTCGGGCCTGGCCTCGGTCCAGGGCGGCTCGGACCGGAACCGGCCGCGGCTGATCCGCACCATCGTGCCCGACAAGGTCACGGCGATCACCGCCTCGCAGGCGATCACGGCGGCGCTGCTGGCGCGCGAGCGCAGCGGCGAGGGCCAGCACGTCCGCCTGTCGATGCTGGACGCCGTGACCGCCTTTCTGTGGTCCTCCGACATGGGCGGGCAGACCTATGTCGGCAAGCAGGTCAGCCAGCAGCGCGCGGCCAGCTTCATCGACCTGATCTACGAGACCGCCGACGGACACATGAGCGTCGCGGTGATGACCGACGCGCAGTGGCAGGCGCTCACCCGGGCCTTCGGCACGCCGGAATGGCTGGAGGACGAGCGCTTCAAGACAACCGAGCTGCGCGATCTCAACATCGATGCCCGCCTCGAACTGATCCAGTCGGTGCTGCGGACGCGGACAACGGATGAATGGATGGAGATCCTGACCGACCATGGCGTGCCCTGCGCCCCGGTACTGACCCGCTCCGCGATGATCGAGCACCCGCAGATCGTCGCCAGCGGCATCGTCACCGAGAACGATCATCCCGTCGCCGGCCGACTGCGCCAGGCCCGCGCCGCGGCGCGCTACAGCGCCACGACGCCGGAACACCGCTTCGGGGCGCCGCAGCTGGGCCAGCACAGCGACGAGATTCTGGAGGAAGCCGGATTCTCGTCCGAGGAACGCGGCCAGCTGCGCGCCGAGGGCGTGATCGCGGGCTGACATCGGCCGCGCCGCGCCGCTTGGCAGGGCGCGGGCGGCGGTGGCATCCTGCGCCCGGGAGGGCTTCGAACATGCATGATCTGGTAATCCGCGGCGGCCGGGTGGTCGACGGGACGGGCGCGCCGGAGCGCACGGCCGATATTGCCGTCGACGACGGCCTGATCGTCTCGGCCGACGGCCGCGCCGGTCCGGCCAGGCGGGAGATCGACGCCGACGGCGCTCTCGTGACCCCGGGCTGGGTCGACATCCATACCCACTACGACGGCCAGGCCACCTGGGATCCCTATCTCACGCCGTCCTCCTGGCACGGCGTGACCACGGCCGTGTTCGGCAATTGCGGCGTCGGATTCGCCCCGGTGCGTGCCGGCAGCGAGCGCTACCTGATCAACCTGATGGAAGGCGTCGAGGACATCCCCGAAAGCGTGCTGTCGGAAGGCATCGACTTCAGCTGGGAGAATTTCGCCGAATATCTCGACCTGCTCGACAGCACGCCCCGGATCATGGACATCGGCGCCCAGGTGCCGCATGCCGCGCTGCGCTTCTTCGCCATGGGCGCGCGCGGCGCCGACCATGAATCGCTGCCCACGGAAGACGAGATCGCGGCGATGGGGCGGGAACTGAAAGACGCCCTGGCGGCCGGCGCGCTGGGCTTCACCACGTCGCGCACGATCAAGCATCGCGCCGCCGACGGCCGGCTCACGCCCAGCCTGAGCGCCCGCGAACCGGAACTGGCCGGCCTCGCCCGGGCGATGCGCCGCGCCGGGCGCGGCGTGATCGAAGTCAATTCCGATTTCGGACCCGGCGAGTTCGAGATCATGCGGGAAGTGGCCGAACTGGCCGGCCGACCGCTGTCGGTGCTGCTGGTGCAGGTCGACAAGCATCCCGATCTCTGGGCCGAGACCCTGGCGCAGGTCGGCGAGGCCGCCGCCGCGGGCCTCGACTGCACCGCCCAGGTCGGTTCCCGGCCGATCGGCATCCTGATCGGCCTCGAGGCCTCGATCCATCCCTTCCTGACCCATCCGGCCTGGACGGCGCTGTCGGACCTGTCGCACGCGGCGCGCATCGCCCGCATCGAGAACGACCCGGCGCTGCGCCGCGCCCTGGTTGCCGAGCGGCCGAAGGACGGTCACGGCCGCTGGATGGACGCGGTGCTCGAGCGCACCTTCGCGCTGGTCGATCCGGTCGACTACGAACCCGATCCCGGGGACGCGATCGCCGCGCGGGCCCGCGCGGCCGGGCGCGATCCCGTCGATCTGGCGCTGGAGATGATGCTGGCGAATGGCGGGCGTACCCTGCTGCTGCATCCCTTCGAGAACTATTTCGAGGGCAACCTGAACGTGGTGCAGCGCATGCTGGAGGATCCCAACGCGGTCTGCGGCGTGGCCGACGCGGGCGCCCATGTCGGCCTGATCTGCGATGCCAGCGCACCGACCAGCCTGCTGACCCACTGGGGCCGGGACCGGACCCGCGGGCCGCGCCTGCCCCTGCCCTTCCTGGTGCACAAGCAGACGCGGGCGACGGCGCGGGTCTACGGGCTCGGCGATCGCGGCGCCCTGCTGGCGGGGCTGCGCGCGGACCTCAACGTCATCGACTTCGACGCGCTGGCCCTGCGGCTGCCCGAGGTCGTGCACGACCTGCCGGCGGGCGGGCGGCGCCTGATCCAGCGGGCCGACGGCTACCGCCACACCTTCGTCGCCGGCCAGGAGGTGATGGCGGACGGCGTCTTCACCGGCACCCTGCCCGGCCGGCTCATTCGCGGCGCGCGCGCCGCACCGGCGGGCCTGGACCTGCCCGGGGCCCTGTCCGCCTGACCATGGCCGACGGCCGGGTCTACGTCGTCCTGCTGAACTTCAACGGCTGGGCCGACACGCTGGAATGCCTGGAAAGCGTGCTGCGCAGCGAGAATGTCGAACTCACCGTCGTGGTCTGCGACAACGACTCGGGCGACGGCTCGCTGGAGCGCATCCGCGACTGGGCCGAAGGACGCGAGGCCGCGCCGGTTCCGGACGACCCGGCGCTGGCCGCGCTGGTGCAGCCGCCGCTTGCCAAACCGGTGGCCTGCACCCTGCTCGATCGCGCGGCCGCCGAGCGCGGAGAGGGCCCGGCCACGCCGCTGGTGCTGGTCCGCACCGGCGGCAACCTGGGCTATGCCGGCGGCAACAATGTCGGCCTGCGCTATGCCCTCGCCCGCCCCGACATGCGCTACGCGTGGGTGCTGAACAACGACACCGTGGTGGCGGCCGATGCGCTCGCCCGCGCGGTCGCCGCGCTGGAGGCGGATTCCGGCGCCGGCCTGTGCGGCAGCACGCTGCGCTACTATGACGATCCCGCCACGGTGCAGATGCAGGGCGGCGGCCGACTGCTGGCCTTCGCCGGCCAGACCCGTAACCTGGGCGCCGACCGGCCCGCCGCCGACCTGCGCCCCGAAGCGGAGATCCGCGCGGAACTCGACTATGTCGCCGGCGCCGCCGCGCTTGCCAGCCGCCGTTTCCTGGAAACGGTCGGCCTGATGCACGAGGGCTATTTCCTGTACTACGAGGAAGCCGACTGGGGCGTGCGCGCCCGCAAGGCGGGCATCGCCCTGACCTATGCCGCGGACAGCACCGTCTTCCACAAGCACGGCGCGACCATCGGCGTGCATGCCGGCCGCCGCGAGCGCAGCCCGGTGGCCGAGTACTACATCGCCAAGAACCGGCTGCGCTTCACCGCCCGCCACTTTCCCTGGTTCCTGCCGGCGGCCTGGCTGGCGCTGCTGGCGACGCTGCTCAACCGCCTGCGCCGCCGGCAGTGGCGGCGCGCGGGCATCGTTCTCAGGGTGCTGCTGGGCGGCAGCGCGACGATCGACGAGCTGCTGGCCCGCTAAACCACATGCTCTAAGCGGCGAGCGGGCCGCCTTCGATCGTGATGCGGTGCATCAGCCGGCGGGCGCCGTGATAGTCGTTGACGGCATAGTGCCAGGTCGCCCGGTTGTCCCAGAAGGCGATCGAATTCGGCGCCCACTGGAAACGGTAGGTGAATTCCGGGCGGGTCGCATGCTGGTAGAGATACTGCAGCAGCGGCACGCTCTCGGCCTCGCTCCAGCCCTCGAAACGCAGGGTGAAGGCGCGATTGACGTAGAGCGCCTTGCGACCGCTGATCGGATGCCGGATCACCGCGGGATGCACGGCGTCCTGGGTCGCCGCCTCGGGATTGCCGATGCGCCCTTTCAGGTCCGCGGCATATTGCGACTCGCCGCCGAAGGCGCGGCGGCTGCTGTGCACCGCCGACAGGCCCTCGAGGGTCGTCTTCAGGCCATCGGAAAGCGCCTCGTAGGCGGCGTACATGTTGGCGAACACGGTATCGCCGCCACGCGGCGGCACGTCCCGCGCCAGCAGGACCGAACCCAGCGCCGGCTCGGTGTCGTAGGAATGGTCGGTGTGCCAGTCGCCGCCGATATTGGCCTTCTGGTCGGCCTCCTTGCGCACTTCGGCGATCTGCGGATGGCCGTCGACGGCGGCGAAGAAACGATTGACGTTGATCGCGCCGAAGCGCTCGGCGAAGGCGATGTGCTGCTGCGGCGTGATCGCCTGGTCGCGGAAGAACAGCACGCCGTGCGCCCCCAGCGCCTCGCGCAGCAGGCCCGCGGTATTGTCGCCGACGCCCGCGGCCAGATCGATGCCCTCGACGAAGGCCCCCACGCCACCGTCGGTCGGCCGTACGTTCACCCCCGCATCACCCATCTCGCCCTCCCGGCGCCACCCGTCTAATTCACTTGAATTAACACGCCGTCACCCCGCCGACAAGCCGCTCAGGTCTGGGCGCCGCCGTTCACCGCGATCATCTGGCCGTTCACGAAACCACCGTCCTCGGAGGCCAGCAGGGCGACCATGGCGGCGATGTCGTCGGGCCGGCCGAGGCGGCCGACGGGGATGCGGGCGAGCTGTTCGCTGGCATGGCGACCCACCGCGCTGTCGGGATCGTCCGCGGCGATCGGCCCGGGCGAGATCGCGTTGACCGTCACGCCCTGCGGCCCGAACTCCTTGGCCAGGGACTTGCTGAGACCCCACAGGCCGTGCTTGGCGACCGAGACCGGCGCCCGGCCGGCATAGCCGTGGATCGCGTTCATGCCGGTCAGGTTGACGATCCGGCCCCAGCCGTTCGCGACCATGCCGGGCAGGAAGGCCCGCGCCGTCCAGATCGCGCTCATCAGGTCGATGTCCAGCACCCGCCGGCATTCCTCGTCGCTCATCTCCAGAAACGGCGTGGCGGGTCGGATCGCGGCGTTGTTGACGACGATGTCGACCGTCCCGAAGCGCGCCAGCGCGGCCTCCGCCATGGCCGTGATGTCGGCCGGGCGGCCGACGTCGCCCTTCAGCGCCAGCGCCTCGCCGCCGGCTTGCGTGATCTCGCCCGCCACCCTGTCGATCGCCTGCTGGTCGCGCGATCCGTTGACGACGACGCGGCAGCCGGCAGCGGCCAGGCGGAGCGCGATGGCGCGGCCGATATTCTGGCCCGCGCCGGAAACAAAGGCGGTGTGCGGCTTGCTCATGAACTTCCCCCGATTGCGGCGGCGGCCGGCCCGGGTCGGCCTTGACCCGCTCGCGCCCGCTCCTATATCGCCACCGCATCCGCTTATCACGCTGGCGAGAAGGACAACGATGGCTGAAGAAACGCTGACATTCCAGGCGGAGGTGTCCCGGCTGCTCGACCTGATGGTCAACGCGGTCTATTCCGACAAGGAAGTCTTCCTGCGGGAACTGATCTCGAACGCCTCCGACGCCTGCGACAAGCTGCGCTACGAAGCCATCACCCGCCCCGAACTGACCGACGGCGACGGCGACCTTCGGGTGCATATCGCCATCGACCGCGAGGCCCGTACCCTCACCATTGCCGACAACGGTATCGGCATGAACCGGGAAGACCTGGTCAACGACCTGGGAACCATCGCCCGCTCGGGCACGGCCCGCTTCCTCGAGCAGGCGAAACAGGCCCGCGAGAACGGCGATGTCGACCTGATCGGCCAGTTCGGCGTGGGCTTCTATGCCGTATTCATGGTTGCCGACAGGGTCGATGTCGTGACCCGCAAGGCCGGCGAGGAGCAGGGCTGGCTGTGGCGCTCGGACGGCAAGGGCGCCTTCACCGTCGCCGAGCAGGAAGACGCCGCGCGCGGCACCGCGATCACCCTGCACCTGCGCGAGGGCGAGGACGAATGGCTCGACGAAGCCCGCCTGCGCCAGGTGATCAAGACCTACTCCGATCACATCGCCCTGCCGATCCGGCTGGGCGAGGACGAGGCCGCGGTCAACGAGGCTTCGGCCCTGTGGATGCGCGCGAAGAGCGACGTCAGCGAGGAACAGTACCGGGAGTTCTACCGCCATGTCGGCCGCGGCTTTGACGATCCCTGGCTGACCCTGCACTTCCGGGCCGAGGGCAAGATCGAGTATTCGGCCCTGCTGTTCGTGCCGACGATGCGTCCATTCGACCTGTTCGATCCGGCCCGCGCGCACGGAGTGAAGCTCTACGTGAAGCGGGTCTTCATCACCGACAATTGCGAGGGCCTGATCCCGCCCTGGCTGCGCTTCCTGCGCGGCGTCGTCGATTCCGAGGACATCGATCTCAACATCTCCCGCGAGATGCTGCAGTCGAGCCCGGTGCTGGCGCGGATCCGCCAGGCAGTCGCCGGACGGGTCGTGCGCGAGCTGGCGCGCAAGGCCGAGAAGGAGCCCGAGGCCTTCGCCACCTTCTGGGACGCCTTCGGCGCCGTCATCAAGGAAGGGATCTACGAGGATACCGAGCGGCGCGACGAGCTGCTGAAGCTCGCCCGTTTCCACACGTCGGCCGGCAAAAGCCGGACCGCGCTTGCCGACTATGTCGGACGCATGAAGGACGGCCAGGAGGCGATCTACTACCTGACCGGCGAATCCCGCGAGGCGCTGCTGCGCAGCCCGCTGCTGGAGGGCTATCGCGCCCGCGGCGTCGAGGTGCTGCTGATGACCGACGCGGTCGACGATTTCTGGCTGTCTTCCGTCGACGCCTTCGACGGCAAGCCGTTCCGTTCGGTCAGCCGCGGCGCCGCCGATCTCGACGCGATCGCCGCGGAGGATGCCGACACCGGCGAGGACGGGGACAACCCGCCGGTGCGCGACGCCGAGCTCGCCACCCTGATCGCGGCGGTCCGCCAGCATCTGGGCGAAGCGGTCAAGGACGTGCGCGAATCCGCGCGGCTGCGCGAATCCCCGGTCTGCCTGGTCGTGGACGAGGGGGAAATGGACATGCACCTGCAGCGCATGCTGAAGGCGCACAACCAGCTCGGCACCGCCAGCGCGCCGATCCTGGAGCTCAATCCCCGCCACGACCTGATCCGCGGCCTCGCCGGCCGGCTGAAGGACGGCGGCGGGGCGGACGCGATCGAGGACGCGGCGCACCTGCTGCTCGACCAGGCGCGCATTCTCGAAGGCGAAGCCGTCCACGACCCCGCCGCCTTCGCCCGCCGGCTGTCTGCGGTGATTACCCGCGCGCTGTAGGCCGGCGCGGCCGGCGCCGGTTCAGCGGATCTCCCAGACCAGGGTCACGCTCGCCGCGATCGTGTCCTCGCCGGCCGCGATCGGGACCGGCGCGCGGCCGGCATCCGCCGCCTCCAGGCGCACGGCCATCATCCGCTGCGGCCGGGGCGCGGACACGGCGCCCTCGTCGATCCGCAACACCCGGACCAGCTCGACTCCCGCGGCCTCGGCGTAGAGCGCCGCCTTGTCGCGCGCATCGGCGACCGCCCGGCGGCGCGCCTCGTCGCGAAGCGGCCGGGGTTCCCCATGCATGAAATGCGGGCCGTTCAGATTGGTCGCCCCGGCGACCACCAGCGCATCCATCAGCGCGCCCAGATCCTCCAGCTTGCGGGCCCGGATCGAGAGCTGGTTGCTGGCCCGGTAGGCCACGATGGCCCGCGGCTGTCCGCGCGTCGGCTTGGGATCGTAGACCGGCGAGAGGCTGACCTGGCGGGTGCGGATGTCGCGATCCTCGATCCCGGCCTGGCGCAATGCCGCGAGGACGTTGCCCAGCGCCTGGCTGTTGGCCGCAAGCGCCGCGCCGGCGCTCGGGGCCTCGCGCACGACGCCGGCCCCGATCCGGGCCTGGTCGGGCACCGCGCTGACCTCGCCGCTGCCGGTAACGGTCAGGATCGCCCGGCGCTCCGGACGCTCGGCATGGGCGGCCGAGGCGGCGGCGAGGCCGATCGCGAAGACGAGGAAGGCGGAAAGAAAGTGACGCGGTCGCATGAAACACCCGATTGCTGGCGGCCTTCGCGGGCCGGACGTTCGCCGGCTTGCCAAGCGAGTGTGGCACGAATACGACCGGAAGAGGCGAGCGGAGAGAGGCGACGATGAGCGACGATCCGATACTTGTGGCCGGCGGCGGCATCGGCGGGATCGCCGCCGCCCTGGCGCTGGCGCGCAAGGGACGGGCCGTGCACGTGCTGGAGCAGGCGGACGCGTTCGGCGAGGTGGGCGCCGGCATCCAGCTGGGACCCAACGTCTTCCGGATGTTCGCCACGCTGGGCCTGACGGAGGCCATCGATGCCGTCGCGGTCCGGCCCGAGGCGCTGGAGATGCGCGATGCGCTCGACGGCTCGAGCATCGTCACGGTGCCGCTGGGGACGCCGTTCGAGACCCATTTCGGCTTCCCCTATGCCGTGATCTACCGGCCCGAACTGCATGCCGCCCTGTTGCGGGCGGTCGAGGCGGAGCCCGCCGTCCGGCTCGAGACCGGCGTCGCGATCACCGCGGTGGGCGAAGGCGCGAACGGCGGCGCCTGGGCGGAAACCGCCGACGGGCGTCGCCTCGAGGGCCCGGCGCTGATCGGCGCCGACGGCCTGTGGTCGCGGGTGCGCAACTGGATGGTCGGCGACGGCGCGCCCCGGGTGTCGGGTCACATCGCCTACCGGGCCGTGCTGCCGACGTCGGAGATGCCGGAACATCTGCGCTTGCCCCGGGTCGTGCTGTGGGCCGGCCCGAAGACCCACCTGGTGCAGTACCCGCTGCACCGCGGCGAGATCTTCAACCTGGTCGCGGTGTTCCATTCCGACCGCTACGAGGAGGGCTGGAACGAATTCGGCGATCCCGAGGAACTGAACCTGCGCTTCCGCGGGGAGCATCCCGACGTGCTGGAACTGCTTTCGCGCATCGAATCCTGGCGCATGTGGGTGCTGTGCGATCGCGAACCGATCCGCGAATGGAGCCGCGGCGCGCTCACCCTGCTGGGTGATGCCGCGCACCCCATGCTGCAATATCTCGCCCAGGGCGCCTGCATGGCGATCGAGGACGCGGTCTGTCTCGCCAACCAGGTCGAGGCCGCGGGCGACGACTTCGGCGCCGCCTTCCAGGCCTACCAGCGCCTGCGCTACCTGCGGACCGCGCGGGTGCAGCTCACGGCCCGGCTCTATGGCGATGTCTATCACGCCGAAGGCGCCACCGCGGACCTGCGGCGGCAGATGTTCTCGCGGCCCAACCCGCAAGGTCCCTACCAGGGCGTGGAGTGGCTCTACGCCGGGGTCGACGACAGGGGCCAGCAGATCGTCTGAGCCGCTTCGAATCCCGTGTCGATACGCCCCGGGGCGCATGTCCCGCCGCGCCCGGCGTTCGCGCGGGCCGGACCCGGGCGTCATTCGGGTGCGAAAACCGCGCGGTTTCAGGCCGTTCGCCCGCCGCCGGAGGGTGAAACCGATCGATCGGCCCAACTGGAACCGTTCTTGCTAATAAAAGCTTAATCGTTTCGAGACTGTGCCAGAACGGGATGCAGAACGATGGAACATGCGGTGAACTGGCTGATCGACGCCCTCGGCGCCCTGGGCCCCCTGGGCATCGCCGGCCTTGCCATGGCGCTGATGACCGCGCTGCTGTTCCTGCGCGGCGCCGAAAGCCGCTCCCCGCACCCGCACATGTCGCGTTCGTTCCCCGTCGTCCTTCCGCGTCCCGACAACCGGATCTGATGACGCCCGGGCGCCGGCGCGCCCGCGCCTCCCGCTACAGCAGTTCGGCGATCCCGCGCATGCCCGGCGTGTCGCCGTAGTCGAACCGGCCTTCCTCCAGCATGCCCCGCGCGACTTTCAGCATGGCACCGTAGGCAACCCAGGTGAGCCCGGCGCCGGTACTGACACGCTTGACGCCGGCGGCGGCGAGTTCGTCCAGGGTCATCGGGCTGGTCCCGCCCACCAGCACGTTGACCGGCCGGGAGACCGCGCCGGTGACCGAGCGAACCTGGTCCAGATCGCGCAGTCCCGGCGCGTAGAGCACGTCGGCTCCCGCCGCCTCGAAGGCCTGCAGGCGCCGGATCGTGTCGTCCAGGTCGATGCGGCCGCGGATCAGGTTTTCCGAGCGGGCCGTCAGCACGAAATCGCCGGGCAGCGACCGCGCCGCCTCCACCGAGGCTGCGATCCGCTCGACCGCGTGCTCGAAGTCGTAGATCCCCTCGCCGGAAAAATCCTCGATCGAGCAGCCCGCGAGCCCGGCCTCGGCGGCAAGCCGCACCGTCTCGGCCGCATCCTCCGGGCTGTCGCCATAGCCCTTCTCCAGATCGCCGTTCACCGGCAGCGGGGTTGCCCGGGCGATCTGGCGGCAGTTCTCCAGCGCCTCGTCGCGGCTGGTCCGGCCGTCCTTTTTCGCGATCGCGGCGGCGAAACCGGCGCTGGTCGTGGCCAGCGCCTTGAAACCCATGCCGTGCAGCATCTTCGCCGAGCCGGCATCCCAGGGATTGGGGATCAGGAAAATCTCGTCCGCCTCGTGCAGCGCGCGGAAGGTCGCGCCGATATCGTTCGCCATGTCGCGCAGATCCTTTTCGATCGGATGAAAGCGGGTCCCGCCATGCCGGCGCGCGCCCGGGGCACAAGTCTGGCGCGCCGGGCCCCGCCACTCAACCGGGCCAGCGAAACATCCTCGTGACCGGTTCAGTAGAGCGTTGAATCCTGCCAGTCGCGGCGTTCGGAATAGACCAGGATCTGGCTCACGGTCTCGCCGTCCTCGGACAGCGGCAGGACGATCGAATCCTGGAAGAAGCGGACGCCGCGCCGGTCGACGAAATCGAGCGGCCCGTACAGCGGTGCGCGCATGCGGCAGACCGTCTCGTAGTCCCGTCGCGCGGATTCGAGCGATTCCCCGTGAAAGCCCTCGTCGACGGTCTTGCCGGTGGGATTGTGGCCGCGTGCATCGACTTCCCAGCCGCCGACCACCCGGTAGCGGAAGACCGGACGCCCGCTTTCGTCGGGAGCCTCGACATCGATCAGCAGGACCCCCGGCAGCAGCCGGGGAAGGTGCATCGGATCGAAATCCCGGCGACTCGGCATGCGCCGATCGCCGCAACACTCCTTCCAGTAGGCATAGAGCGAGCGCAGGTTTGCGGTCGACTTCGCAAGGAGATTTTCGTCAAATTCCATCTAATTCAATGTCAATTGCAAATGAAAAAACTCCAATTTTATGAGTCTTATTGAACACATTGGCGCACACCAAGTCTTTCTCCAAACCATACGAATAATCATACACGCTGCCGGGCGAGAGAAAAGCCGGAGAGGCGGCCCTATGCAAGCCGCAGGGTCATGAACACGCTGTTGGGATCCTCGCCATACTCGGCAAACGGGGGACAGGCGGTGAAGCCATAGCCCGCATACAGCGCCCGCGCGGGGCGGAAACTGTCCATCGAACCGGTCTCGAGGCTGAGACGCGCGTAGCCGCGGCGGCGGGCTTCGTCCAGGAGATGTTCGAGCAGCCGCCGGGCGACGCCCCGGCCGCGATGCGCCGCCGCGGTGTGCATCGACTTGATCTCGCCGTGATCGGGGCCGATCTGCTTCAGCGCGCCGCAGCCCAGCAGGTCCGGACCGTCGCGCACGCTCCAGACCGTCACCGACGGCGCCTGCAGGCCGGCAATGTCGAGCGCATGCACGCTCTCCTCCGGCGACTGGTCCGACATCACGAACAGGTGGGTGCGGATCAGTTCCGCGAGGTCCGGCGTCTCGGGATCTTCCGGGGCAATGGTCAGGCTCACGCGCGATCTCTCCTGCGGTCTGGTGCGCCCGGACCTGCTGCCCGGAACGCGGGATCGCGATATGCTGCGACCGCAAGACAGGGGAGGCAAGCATGGGGCTGACGAGCGAACAGCGCGAGGCCTATGACCGCGACGGCGCGGTCCTGCTGCCGGGCGTCGTCTCGGCGGACTGGCTGGAGCGGCTGGCCGCGGCGATCGAGCGGGACATCGCGGCGCCCGGCCCGTTCTGTCATGCCTACGTGCCGCAGAACGGCGAAGGTCGCTTTCACGGCAACCTGAAGATCTGGCAGAACGATCCGGTGTTCCGGGAGTTCTGCCTCGAATCGCCCCTGCCCGCGCTGGCCGCCGAACTGTTCGCCGGCACGCGGGAGGTTCGGCTGCTCTACGACCAGCTCTTCGTCAAGGAGCCGGGCACGACCAACCGGACGCGCTGGCACAACGACCAGCCCTACTGGCCGGTGAGCGGCTGGCAGGTCGCCTCGTTCTGGCTGGCGCTCGACCCGGTCGGCGAGGACAACGGCCGCCTGGAGTTCGTCCGCGGCAGCCATCGCTGGGACCGCTGGTTCCAGCCCGAACCCTTCGGCGAGACCACGGCCTCGGGCTACGAGCAGAATCCGGACTACGAGCCGATTCCCGACATCGAGGCCGCCCGCGGGGATTACGACATCGTCGCCTGGGACATGCAGCCCGGAGACGTGATCGCCTTCCAGGCCATGGTGGTGCACGGCGCCGGCGGCAACCGGCGCCACGACCTGCGCCGGCGCGGCTACACCGTGCGCTATACCGGCGACGACGCGCGCTACAGCGCCCGGCCGGGCACCAGCAAGCCGCTTTGTGATCCGGCCCTCGCGGACGGCGCGCCGATGGGCGGTCCGGAATTCCCGCTGGCCTGGTCTGCGGGCGCCTGAAGGCAGGCGCGGCGACCGCGGCGACGGTCTCTTGCCGGCTTTCGAAAGTCGCGGATTTTCGGGAAAAACGTGGTGGGTCCGACTGGATTTGAACCAGTGACCTCTGCCATGTCAAGACACGAAACTGGCGGTTTTCTGCGGTTTTTCAGGGATCGAAATCGCCGGTTTACTGCCTTCGACGGGCGATGTTCCCCGCCTGTTCATGGCGATCTGGTTCATATGAACCAGTAAGCACTGTCATAGCTCAACTGTGGGAAACCGGCTCGCCGGTGGCATGGCAACGAACGGCGGCCTGCTATCGCTGAAATCGGATGTATTCCTTCATAAGCCAGACCCTGACCTGGCGGCCGCCCTGCGCCTGGGCCTGCTTGTACTCGAACTCGATCAGCGAAAGAGTTTCCGAGAGACGTGACGCAGCGATTCCCTCAAAGCAACTCATAAGAATGCAGTCGATACGCTGCATGCGCCGCCGCTCGCTTCTGCTGAACTTCCTTGCCTTCTCGAAATCGCCATCGAACGTGACAAGGACTGCCTCCAGTTCCTCGACAAGAGCGGCAACGACGGGATCTGGTGTTCCTGGAACAGTGTGATCCAGTACCGTGTCTACGGTATGCCCGCGATCCTTCAGGACCTGAATCACCGGATGCGGGACATTCTCGTCCAACAGGAAACGCATGGACGGGGATTATGGACACTCACGCGGTGCGTGTCAGTCTTTCCTCGAATTCGATTGCAGCGCGAACATCGTCTTTCGTCAGTGACGGATACTCGGCGAGGATCCGGGCAGTCGAGTATCCCGCCTCGTGATACCGGCGGATTGCGGATGTGGGAATGCGCGTTCCGGAGATCACGGCGGCATTGCGGGCAACGAACCGGTGGCGCTCCACCTGTCCAACCTGATCCGGTTTGCGCTTCTGCAACTCGTCCACTCGCTCGCTGATGTCGTTGATCACGTCCACCACCTCGAGCATGGCGAGCTGCCCAGACCAGACGCCTTCCACGTCTTTCGACTGCGGGGGCCTGAAGTGTACTTCTCGCTTGAGAATGTAGAGCTTGACGTCCGCCCAATGCTCGAAGCCGCGCTTCTCGAGCTCGTCGGCCACCTTCCGCAACTTGGCGAGCGCGATACGGTGATCTTTCAGCAGTATCGAGATCGCTCGCAGGCCGACGACGTCCTTGAACGAGTACACGCGACTGTATGGCAGTCGCCTGTCTTCATGAGCGTAATCTGGCCTGAAGAAACCCCGTCGGTCCCAGGCCCGCAACTGCCCCTTGGACAAGCCGGCAAGGCGGGACACCTGGTCCTCGCTAAAGGCACGGATGATGCCGCCTCGATCCTGTGACATCTATCCTCCATCCCGGCCGACGCCGGGAAATGTCGTTGGGCGGATTCGATACACGCGGCGTCGAGAATCCCTGACCCCGTTTCTAAGCCGGTGAACAGGGATACTCCCCTGACGGTATCAACTCCGACCAGGAAGGCGCCGAGCAAATCGCCCGACACCCATACTAGCAGGGTGATCCGATGGCGCGAACCCGGTTCGCCTTAGCCTGGCGGCTGCAGTCCCGCTTTCCTGCCGATGATCTGGCCGATCACCTCCCCGAGGCCACCTCCGGTACCGGCCACCAGGCCGGCCTTCACCTTCTTGTCGTCCGAACGCTTCCAGATGCTCACACCCAGCACCGCCAGAGCGATCGCCCAGATACCGGTCATGGCCGCCATCGCGGAGATCACCGCCGGCGCCTTCTCCGGAGCGTCACCGATCACCCAGGCCAGCGCCAGACCTTGGGCCCCCCAGACCAGGCAGGTCACGTAGCCCCAGGTCGGCCGCCACCGGCGGACATAGGGATCCTCGGACTGCGTCTCGGCCCGCATGGTCTCGTTCACCGACTGCAGCCGCTTCGTCTCCTCGATCAGCCTCGTGCGCTCCAGCTCGATCGACTTCTCCTCGAGCTGCGCGAGCAGCTCCGGGTTGCCGGTGAGGTTGGCGATCACGGCCTCGGGCTCGCTTTCACCCGTCAGCATCTCCGCCGCCACCCGCACACCGGAGCCGATGAGTCCGCCGACGGGACCGCCCAGGGCCGTTCCGATGACCGGCGAGGCCTTCGCGAGGAATTGCAGGACCTGGTCCATCGCTGTTGTCTCCTTCAGGGCAATCCCCGGCGAACGCCGTTCGCCGAGATGGTGAGAACCTCGCCGCGGTTGTCGGCCGGGCTCACCCAGCTGCAGTGCACCCAGCCGCTCGTCGCATCGCCGGGCGTGTGGAACTCGAGGATCAGCTGGTCGAAGGTCTCGAGACGGTCGCGACACCACATGGCGACCTCAACGTTTGAGATCCCCGGCACCTCGAAATCCACCGCCTGGCCGCGCACGTGCTGGCTGCTGTCGCGGCTGCCGAGGCGGCGATTGAGGTCGAGACACCGGTACCAGCTCGAGGGTGTGAAGGGCCGGGCGTAGAAGTCCCGCACCGGCTGCAACACGTGTGCGGCCACGGCCTCGAGCGCCGGCACCAGCTCGGCCGAGGGGCAGTTGTCGATCCCGTGGCGCAGTGCGAGCTGGCTGCGCATGGCCTCGCGCAGGGTGAAGTTCTTCGAGAGACGTCGGTGGGGATCTAGGGCCCGGCGGGCCTCGAGGGCATCGATTGCAGCGTTCATCGGTAGTGGGTCCTTTTGCGCCACCAGGCCCGCAGCCATCCCACCGCCCAGCTGGTGATGACGACGGTCGAGCCGACCAGCTCGGGTGGCGCCGGCGGCAGATCGGTGAGCCAGTCGAGAGCGGCGAAGATGGCAGTGGTGATCACGCCGGCGGCCGTACCGGCATGCTTCTCGGGAACTCGTGGGCGGGGAATCTTCTCGATCATGGCGCGTCGACCTCCGGCTCCCACCTGAACCGCACCGGTGGAATCGCCGGCGCCGGCGGCGCGATCCGCAGCGGCAGGCGCAGGCCGAGAAGCACCGGGTGGCGGGGCGGATAGTCGATCCGGCTGTCGTAGATCACCGGGCCCGCAGGCACGCCTTCGAGCGCTTCGATCGGGATGGGGAAGAGGCGGCGTTCGTAGCGTCCGGGATCCGAGCAGACCGCGCCGATGTCCGGCAGATAGATCACCGCGGAGCCGGCATGCAGCGTGTGCCTGAGCGTGCCGCAATGACGGTAGTGCACCTCGTAGGTCACCTGCCGGAACACCCGATCGCCCGGGCGCACGACGCCGACAGGTCGTCCATCGCGAACCGGCCGATCCAGGCCTGCCTCGATCGTGAAAACCGGTCCCACGGTCCCGACTCCGAAGGCGATTGCCGCGCAGATCGCGAGGAACCCCCAGCCCGCCGTCCGAAGGGCCGCCTGGTTGAACGCGGCCCACAGCCCGCGAGCGGTTGAGATGTTCATTTTCCAGCCCCGAGCTGCACCAGGTACTTCACCGAAGCCCAGACGGCGCCGGCGAGCACCGTCATCGAGACGAGGACGCCGAGGAGCTGCATGACCAACCGCTTTCCGCCACTGGCCATGTGGAGGACCTGGTCATGCCGGCTGACCTGCTCCTGGGTTTTCGCCAGGCTCTGGCGTGTGTTCGCGAGCTCCTGCTCGAGCAGCGCGATCCTCGTCTCGTTGCTATGTTCCATGGTGTCTCCCGGGTACTTCGTTCGCCGGTGGGGTCAGGTCGGCTCGCCGACCGGACGGATACGTTCAAGGTCGACGCCCGTCGCGAAGACGTGGCAGCCGGCCTTGAACAGGTGCAGGGGCACGACATTCGGGGCGGCGTCCGCCCAGGCGACCACCATGTCCGCGTCCGGACGGAAGCCCCTGAACAGCGCGATGTCCTGGAGGATGGCTTCCCGCATCGCCGGGCCCAGCACATAGCCTGTCGCGTCGGGCCAGCGGGCCAGCATCACGGCCGCGACATCGCCCGGGCCGGTGCAGTCGAGCCTGTTCGGGAACGGCTCGGTGACGACGTTCGCCGGCCGGCCGGGCCCGGTGCAGCCCGAAACGAAAACGGCCGCCAGAACGGCGGCCGCGATCGGAAGAAGCGTTCCGGATCTCACAGTCTTTCCTCCTGGCTGAACCGACGCACCGACCTCTGGTGCCGGACGTCCTCGAAGGGAGCGAGCTCGGTCACCGGACCCCACATGAAATGCCGGTACATCCGGTCGGTGTCGTCGGGCTGCAGGCAGATCGCCCGGTCCAGCGTCCGGCCGTGCAGCGCATCGATGTCGTCCAACGCATCCGCCTCGGCCGCCGTCAGCGCCGGCAGTTCGAAGGAGCGAATCCGCGACTTCGTTTCGGTGCGCCAGGTCGGTTGGCCGCCACGACTGCGCCGCGCCACCGACGGATCGCGGTGACCGTGCATCGCTCCGCGTGCGAAGTTGCGGTCGGGCTCCACCACCTCCTGGATCACCGACCGGCCCGCCGTCAGGTAGCCATCGCCATTGCCGGCGTCGTCGAGATCCCAACGCCACCAGCGGTAGCTCTGAACCGTCGAGGGGATATGCACGATGTTGACATAGCCGCGGATGGCCGTGGACGTGTCTGCCGGCCAGAGCGAGATCCCCGCGCCGCTGTCATAGCCGGGAGCCGCGGTCAGATTGGCCTGGCTGGTCGCCCCGCGCACCCGCCCCGTTGCCGCGCTGGTGATGTTCGAATTGATCAGGGCCAGCAGGCCGACGTCGTAGGCCGCGCCAAGGTCGGTTTCCAGGGAGACGCTCGATACGGCGCCGGCCCGCCAGCGTTCGGTCACGTCGACCGTCTGGAGGTTCTCGACCACCAGGCCGCCAGACTCGTGGCTGGCAGTGAAGGCCGCCGCCGACAGGTCCGTCAGGTTTCTCTTTCCCAGCAGGATGTGTCGCGCCATCACTCTCCCCAGACGATCAGCTCGATGCGCCCCTCGGCCCCGTCGTCCTCGACCGCAAGCGCGCGCAGACGATGGCCGTCGGCGAGGCCGAGACGGCTATAGGTCACGAACACCACCTGGCCCGCTTCCAAACTGAAGGGCCTCTCGTTGGCGACGATCCGCCAGGCGCCCGGTCCGGCGGCGAACACCGGGCCCAGCCGGTCGGCCTCCGCCTGCGCTGAGGCTTCCGTGTCGAAGATGCTGTTCGCCTCGATCGTCGCCGGCTCCGCCACACCGGTCGGGCTGGCCGTGTATTCGACCCGTCGATACTCCCGGGCCAGGTATCCCTGCCGATCGGCCGACACGCTGCCGGCGATCGCCTGCTGATCCGGCACATGCCAGATACGCCGGTAGCCGACCCGCAGCGCCTCTGCTGCCGTGTCGTACGGCTCCTCGCTCTCCAGCCGCTCGACCTCGAGGATGTCCGCCGCGGTCAGCGTCAGGGCAGCGGCGCCGGTCGCCTTCGCGAAACGGGTGATTGTCAGTTCGCCAAGCCGGTTGCCACCCCAGGCGGCGAAGACACCGCCGGCGATCCTGTCCAGGACCTCGGCCGTCGTGACTTCCTGCGGACCAACCCACAGGCCCACAACGCCGGTGACGGCCGCTTCGAAGCTCGAGAACGCCGCACTGTCGAAGTCATCGGGATCCGTCAGGCCGCCATAGGTGACGGCGATCTTCCGGATCAGCGTCCCGGGGTCGCTGTAGAAGGTACCGCCGAACTTCGCCCCGTCGACGTCGGCCGTGATCTGACCGGTCGGCTTGCCACCGACGCCGGCGATCCGGAAATACCCTTCGGCCTCGCAGGTCTCGAAGGTCCCGGCCGATAGGCTCGCCGCCCGCAGGGCCGCGACCGTGGCGTGATCGCCGCCATCCGTCATCCCCGAGGCCGAGTTGTCGTACACGGCCGTGATCGCCGAGACGGCGCCGTCGTTCACCTGGTAGAGCAGCGTGCCCGCCTCGACCAGAACCGCAGGCACCTCGCGCACCCGGCCGAAACAGCGCGGCTTCGGCAAGCCCTTGACGTCATCGCCGCCTTCCTCGGCCCCGGTGCCGGCATAGGTGGTCGACTGGATCGGCGTTTCCAGGGCCGCGGCGAAGTCCCGGATCCGGATCGTGAACTCGTCCTCGGTACCGCTCACACCGGCGGCCGTGCCGCTGAACACGGTCCCGAAGTCCGCGTAGGCAAAGCCGGGAGCCCCCATCTTCACGGTCACCACACGGCCCTTCCAATCCCAATCGAGCAGTGCATCGAGGTCACCGTCGCCATTCGTCAGCACGATCTCGGCCGAGGTCGATCGGGCGCGACCGTCCGGCAATCCGCCGCGACTGATCTCCCGGCCAAAGGCCAGGGGCTGGGACACACGTGGCTGGAAGTGCGTGTTCGCGGGCGTGTCCGATGGTCCGGACTCGTACCCCGACGTCGACCACCGCCTGGTCACCACGCCGGCCGTGTCCGGATCGTAGGGTGAGGCCTCCACCAGGTAGATCCGCGGCGCATCAGGATCCGCCAGCAGAGCTTGGTAGTTGCTCGGCACGGTGACATCGTCTGCCGCCCGCCAGCCGGAGATCGCGATCTCGCCGACCGCCGCATGTCCCATCATGGCGACGGCCATGCCGGCAGGGTGTCAAGCACGGCCTGCACGGCCTGCACATCACCAGACGTTTCTATTGCATCCAGAGCGTCGTGGCGGATGGTCTCGATCGCAGCCGCCGCCGACAGCCAGGCCGACGCCTTGGCCGACCAGGTTGCCACGATGTCGGCGGCCGCCGAGCCGGTGCGCGCGGCCTCCGCCTGCAGCAGCGGGCCGACCTGTTCGTTGTCGGCCTGCCATGCCAGCGCCTCGGCGTACTTCTGTCGGTACACCAGGGCCATCGCGGCGCCATCGGTGACATAGGCGAGGCGCGCCGCCTCGGCCGCGGTATCGATCCTGCGGCGCGCCCGGATCTTGGCGTCCGCAAGCGAAGGTGTGCGCAAGGCGGCATATTCCGCCGAGCTGACCACCTTGGCCTCGATGTCCTCGAGCGCATGACCGGCAGTGAGGGCGTTCTGAACCAGGACGTCCAGCGGCGCCTGATCGCCCGACTGCGCCTCGATGAGCTCTCCGGTCGCCTTGACGACGCAGACCCGCATTCTCCCCTCCCTATCTGAACGCGAAGTAGCGGGCGTCGATGGTGCCCGTCGGCGTGTTGGTTCGGGTCCACGTGATCGTGAATCCGTCGCTATCGAGGGACGAGATGCTGCCGCTGTAGTCGTTGTTCGAGCCGGTCGCCATGTAGATCGAGCCCGAGCTGGCGTCCCAGGTGTTGGCCGAGTTGTTGTGCGCGTCGAAGAGATGCCCCTCGCTGGACCCGTCACTGAAGCCGATGCTGAACGCGGCAGTGCCGGCGTCCGCGGCAATCACCAGCACCGCGGACGGCTGGAAGCCCACGCCTGTGATCGCCTGATCGCCGGAGGCGGTCGTCATGTTCCGGGAGAAGGTCCCCATCTTGAACTGGCCCTTCCCGGCCAGTTCCTCGACGATGCTGGCCGGTGTGACGGCGACCACCTGGCGGGTGCCGGACGACGCCCAGTTGACGGCCGACCCGCCGTTCGTCGTTGCGATCCGGGAAACGACCTCCAGCTGGTCCTTCCCGCCCGCGCCGCCGCCTTCGTCGACAGTGACGCGCATGATCTCCCAGTCGGCAATACCGTCGGAAACCCGCACGTAGCAGTCGTAGGTGTCCCCGACGCCATCCGCGAAAGTCCGGAAATCCGCAAAGGTGCCCTCAAGGTCGTAGTCGTTCCCCGTACCGGCCTTGGCGGTGGTTTCGCCGACCATGTCGGCCCAGACGATATCGCCCACTGATCAGCGCCCTCTCTTTGCCATGCGGGATGTCGCCAGGCTGGTCCGTCGAGACTCCTCGACGCCCTCAGCCGTCAGGTCCGTCAGGTGCTGCACCTGCCGGCGCAGGGCCGCCATCTCCGCGCGAAGCCCGTCGATTCCCGGGACCCGGGCCACACCGATGCGTCGACCGCCCGAGAGCGGGATAACCGCCTCCGGCCCGGCCTCGCCGGCGATCGACAGTCCATCCGTGATGCCACCTTCGGCATATCCGGGCAGGTAGTTGGCGGCCGCACGCCCACCGAACTGCAGCGACAGCGGGACGTCGTAACCGTTCTGCACCGCCGCCTCGATGCTGCCGAAGGTATTGAGCACGTCGGGCGTGAACACCTTGCCACCTGCCCCCCGGGAGACCGCCGCCGAGGCGTCCTTGGCCGTGCCGATCGTCGGCATGGGCACCAGGTTCGATCCGCCTCCTGCGGCGGCCGCGGCACGCTCCGCCACGATCGCCGCCGCCTGGTCCGCCACGGTACCGACGCCGGCGACAACGGCCGAGACGTCGCCCGTGGCGATGGCCTCGAGGGTCTGCAGCTGGGCCCGGAGAATATCGGCGTTCGGCCCCTCCGGCGCTTCGAGCAGGGCCCGGATCCCGGCCAGCAGATCGGACTGTTCCGACAGGGCAGTCATTTGGGCATCCGCCTCGGACGCCAGCGTGCCGGACAGCGCGCCGAGCGCTTCCAGCTCGGCGACCACGGCGTCGAAATCTTGCGCATAGAGCGGCGTGGCCCCGTGGAAGGCCGCCGAAGCCTGCAGCAGCTCATCCGCCAGGGACGGCAGGTCGGACAGCGCTTCCAGGTCGCCCTGGCGCGCACTGGCGGCCTGGCTGGTGAACAGGCCACGGGCGGCCGTCAGCCGCGCGGCCGGATCCAGGGGCGACAGATCACCGATCGGCAAGCGCGACGCCGCTGCCAGCAGGGTCTGCCCCACGTCGCGATAGCGGTCGGCCGCACGCGAAGCCTCCCGGCTCGCGTCCGTCACACCCTGGGTGTAAAGCGCCAGGGCAGACGTCGCTTCGTCGAGAGCCGGCGCCAGTTCCTCGCGCATCGCCGACGCCATCGCTTCGCCGATATCGCGACCGGTCAGGGCGGCCTCGACCGCCCCCTCGTCGATGCCGCGGATACCGCCCACCCGGAACAGGTCGCGGACGATCTGGGCGCCCGTGTTGTCCCGGTTTCCCGCGACCTCGCCGACGGCGAGGCGCACCGAATCCCCCGGGATGCCGTCCAGGGAAAGTCGCGCCCCTGCGTCCGCCAGGCTGTTCAGGACATCGATCGCGAATTCAACCTCGGCCATCACACCAGACAGATTGCCGGCGCCCGCGACGCCCGTCGTCTTCATGAAGGCGCGGCCGTTTGCGATCCCCAGTCGCGCGCCGGCCGAAGGCGTCTTCTCCTTGCCGAACAGGCCGCTCCCGGCAGCGAGCGCAATACCTGCAAGCGGCAGGGCGATAGGCGCGGCAGCGGCCAGGCCGGCGCCAAGGCCGCCCGTCGCCGCCGACCCGCCCCCCAGGGCGACAATCGTCTCGCCCGCGCCGAGATAGCCGGCGGCGGCCGCCGGCGTGGCGGCGCCGCCGAGACCGATCGACGCCATGATCTTCTGGCCCACGCCGGCCAGCGGCGAGGGCGCACCGAAGAGCTGCGCCACGCTGCTGCCGGCGCCGATCAGGTTGAGCGGACTGGATCCACCCGCCCCGAACACGCCTGGGGCCACGCCCTGCACCAGGGATCCCAGGGCCGGCTGGATCACCATCGCCTCGACAAAGTCCGCCGCCACGTCCAGCAGGCCGGTGCGCATCCGGTCCAGGAAGCCGGTCAGGAAGTCGCCATCCTCCAGCCCGTCCCGGAAGGCGTCCCGAAGCGCTCCGCTGGTGCCCTGGGCGAGCGCCTTGACGTCTGACTCGAGCTGGTCGAGCGCCGCCCGTTCACGGGTCCGCGCGGTCACGAGATCGCGGGCAAGGCGAAGGCGGGCCTCTTCCTCGGCCGTCAGCCTCCGACCGATCTCCGCCTCTGCCGCCGTCAGGTCCGTGAGGTGTTCCTGTTCGCGCACTGTCCGGCCCGCCAGGTCGGCCTCGCGCTCCATGCTCCGGATCCGCGCATCGAGCTGCTCGCCGCGCGTCGCTTCGAGCTCGGCGGCGGCCTGGGCGGCCTGCGCCACCTGCAGCTCGATCGGACCGTATCCCTGGCCCGGCGGCGTGAACTCCAGTTCCGCCAGGCCGCGCAGCAGCTCCAGCTCGCTTTCATCGATCACCTTCTGGGCGAAGGCCTCGTTCAGAACCTTGCGGGCCTCGGCGAGTTTCTGCGTGGCCTCGGTCGCGGGCTCCAGTTCGCCGCGCAGACGCGCCAGCGCCGTGGCCGCCTTCTCGCGAGCCTGCCGCTGCTGCGCCGACTCGGCAGGCGCCCCGATCTCGATCTGGGTCCGGCCGTCCGCACCGCGCTGGCGACGATCGAACTCGGCATTGATCTCGGCCAGTTGCTTCTCGAGTTCGGCGATATCGAGTCGGAGCCTCGCCGCACGCTCGGCGAAGTAGGTCGATGTCTGACCGCGCGATCCGAACCGGGCAAGCTGCCCTTCCGTCTTCGCCAACTCCTCGTTCAGACCCTGTAATTCGACCATGATCTCGTCGAAGTCGAACTGCAGCCGGACGTCGCTGCGTTTGCCCAGGTCCTCGAATCCCTCGATCAGGAACTCCGCCAACTGCATGAAGTGACCGGACTTCTCGAGAAACTCGACCCAACGCGCCGAGAGCCGCTCCAGGATGGGCAGGAAGTTCAGCATCGCCGCGCTGACCTTGGTCTCCTGCACCAGCGCAAGCTGGGTCAGCACCGTCTGCGCTTCCTGTGCGCGCTTGATCACGCCCTCGTCCAGAACAGCGCCCATCTCCCGGGCCTGTTCCATCAGCGCCCGCATGCCATCGGCGCCCTGTACCAGCAGCTTCACCATGCCGGCGCCTTCGCTGTCGAAGGCCTTCACCGCGATACGCAGCTTCTCCTGCTGGCTGCCTGCGCCCTTCGTCGCTTCGGCAAGATCCGCCAGGATGTCCGAGCTCTCGCGCATCCGGCCGTTCGAGTCGCGCACCGCGATCCCGTACTGCTCAAGCGTGCCCTTCAGCTCGCCCGTGCCGGCGCCAGCCTCGCCCACCCGGCGGATGAAGCGCTGAAGGCTGAGATCCAGCGTCTGTTGGCTGACGTCGACTGACGCCGCCGCGAAGCGGTACTCCTGCAGGCGATCGGCAGCGATGCCCAGCTTGTCGGCGGTTTCGCCGATCGCCGCAGCGAAGTTCGCCGCGTCGCGGACGGCCCGGTCGAACGCCATTGCCGTCGCCACCGCCGCCGCGACGGCGGCCAGGGCCAGGAACCGGGCCCGAAGGATCGCCGCCTGGCGCGACGCCGCCTCGAGCTGTTTCGACGTCTCGCCCGACTTGCGGCGGATTCGGTCCAGGTTCTTTTCGCCGGCTTCGCCGATCCGGCGAAACTCGCCCACGACCTGCCCGGTGTTATCGACCGCCAGCCGGATGTTGAGATTACGCGCCGCCATCGTCCTGCCTGTTCACCCTGGTCCGGACGTCGGAAATGATCCGAAGCGTCGCGAGCGTTGCCGAGGCCTGGTCCCAGAAGCCGCCCGGATCGGGCGACCGGGCCATGCCGGTGTCGTTGTGGCACCACCGCCAGACCTCGAGGGCCTGCCAGAAATCGGGCGGCAGCGTGTATTGCGGATGCACGCGGACGATCTCGCCCTCGCGCCAGTGCTGCGGGAACAGCAGGCCCGGCGACCAGCCTTCATCGGGCTGATTCGCCGGGACAGGGCTGTCCGGCGTGTAATCCTCGCCGTGGGCGAACTCCGCCGGGCGGAGCACCCACCACACGGCGAGGATCAGTTTTTTGCCTCTTGCTCCGTGGGCCGGAGAAGCCGCATCGCGGCGGCGTAGATCTCGCCCTTGTGCGCGTCGGGGATCGCATCAAGCGTCTCGGCCGTGAGACGCCCGCGAACGCGGTTCGCCGGCGGACCATTTTCGATCTCCAGCACGAACCGCGCGACAGCCGAGTCGATCATCACCCCGACCATCAGGCCGTTGTCCTCCTCGGCGTCCTGCCAGATGTCGGAGTTCCGGCGCAGGAACGACTGCACCTGGCCGATCTCCTCGGACAGGTCCTCGGGCAACGCCGCCCCGTCGGGGTTTTCCTCGAGATGCTCGGCCCAGGCATCCAGCACCTCGAACAGCGTTCCATGCTGGGAGGGGTCGACCAGGCGGCCGATCTCTTCCCGCGCCAACGAGACGAGATCACCCTGCAGGCGAACCTTCAGGCCCTCGTCGATTCCCAGCTCGGCCGTCAGCCGGGCGGTCCGCCTGGCGATGTCCCGCTGCCAGGCGTCCCGGAGGGCTTCGGTCGGATGCGCGATCAGGTAGGACACCCGATCGTCTTCGGGCAGTTCGGCCTGGTCGGCCGGTTCCACCCGTTCGGTCGCGCCCGCGCGCGTCAGCAGGGCCATCAGTAGAAGCAGACGATGATGCCGGTGTCCTGGCCGATCACCTCGAAGGGCAGCCGCTCGGCCAGGATGCCGTCGTTGTTGGTCGGCTGGGCGCCGGTGTAGCGGATCGCCGGGCAGTAGATGCTGATGCGGTTGCCCGCCGTACTGCCGTAGTTCACCCACAGGTCCCGTTCGGTTCCGGCGACGAAGTCGGCGAACGCGTTGCGACCCGACAGCGCGCTTTGCCGCGGGTTGATCTCGCCCGTGATGCGCCGGCTGGCCACGCTGGCGGCGTCGTAGCCCAGGGACTCGGTCGGGTCGACGTCCATCACACCGTTGATGCCGAGGTCGAAACTGATCTCGGTGGGCTTCACGTCGACCCCGCCGATCTTGATCGTCGCGCCCAGGAACGGCCCCGCGGTCACCGAGTCGTAGGTCGGATCGCCGGGATCGCTGACGTCCGTGGGGTTGGCGGGGATCTTGCCCATCACCGTCCACGGCATACGGCCCACCCGACCGGCCGGGAACCGGAACTGGGGCGCGCAAACCGCGCCGATCACCTTGCGCAGGCGCGAGCTGCCGCTGCCGGTGTGCTGGTCCCAGAGGTAGCCGGTGCCGGTTTCCAGCCCGGAGGAAACGGGCTGGTACTTGGCGTGCGCGTAGATCGTGTAGGTCGTGGTGTTGTCCGGATCGGTGTCCCAGTCCGGCGAAACGGTCGCCACCTTCGAGGTGCCGTTGTAGTCGGTGATCACCCGGGTCTGCCCGCTGCCGGTGCCACCGGTCGTGACGATCACTGCGCCGTTGTAGACGTCGTCGGTCGAACTCGGACCGGACGCCGCGAGGGTGATCGTCGAGCTGGTGCCAGTCTGCGCGGTACCGCTCTCGTCCGAAGCCAGCAGGGTCTCGGACATCGCGGCCGCGCGCAGCAGGTCGCCGAACTCCGGCGCCGTGCCGCCGGCGCCGTCGCCCTTCAGCAGGCACTCGCCCCGGACCTGCGCATACCCAGCGCCGACGATCGGAGCGTCGCCGTCCAGGCTGCCCGTGTGTTCATTGGTCTGCTCGACCTCGAACTGGGGGTCCCAGCCGAGCCCTTCGGCCCGGATGGCGTCGGCGGAGACGCTCGGCGCCTCCTCGGTTCCCGACGTGCCTTCGATTTCGAAGGCGAAGATCTTTGCGCGCTCGCGATAGTCGGCCATGGATCAGGTCTCCCGATGGGGTGATGCGAAGGGGTGGTTCTGCCGCTCAGTCGGCCGCCGCGGCCTTGCGCTTGCGAGGCGGCGCCGCGGCCGGCTTGTCGTCGTCGGCCTCGACCGGCGCCGGCGGCGGCTGCTCGATCGTGGTGCTGCCCCCGGTGCGGCGGGCAAGCGTCTTCTTCGGCGAACGGCGTTCGCTGGACATGATGTTTTCCTCTCTGTCGTCAGGACGGGGCGGCGGTGCGATCGAACTCGTCCGTTTCGAACTCGATCGCGACCTCCAGGGTCTGGTGAACAAAGCCGTACTCGGCCGTGTCGGTGACAAGCGGGCCCAGCTCGATCTCCGCCACGTGGTCGATCAGACCGGACGCTCCGAAGTACGGCACCGGCAGCAGGGCCCCGGTCACGTCCCGGTAGACCGCATCCGCGGCCGTGCCCGGGGCGGAGTCCGCCGCCAGCAGCAAGACGATCTCAACCGACAGGACGAAGCGGTCCCCGCCCGAGCTCTGCACGTCGGCCAGGACATGACCGGCATCGCCGATCACCGCCGCAGGCAGCGCCTGGCTGTTCGGATCGAACTGCGGGTCCCGGAGCACGGTGAGGTCGGCGATCGTATCGAGCTGGGTGGCGACGGCCGCCAGCACCTGCTCGCGTCGCGTCGTCGTCATGTCCGCTTCTCCCATTCCACCACCAGGCGACCCGGCAGCGAGGCCAGGGCCCGATCGGCGGCGCCCGCGAAGTCAATGCGCCGACGGTGACGTGTCGCGCGCGCCAGGATGAAAAGCACCGTGGAGCGGGTCCTCGTTCGGCGAACGACGACGAAGCGCCGGCCGCCGGCGATCGGAACGAAATGGATGTTCCCGCCTGGGCCATGCGGCTGGCCCGGGCGGATGTAGTCCTCCAGCGTCTTGCGCTGGCGCGGCGAGCCGCGACCACCACCGCCGAACGCGGTGTTCGGTTTCGTGCCCGCGGCCTTGGTCGGGATCGCCAGCAGGCCAGCCGAGCGCGGCCGAACCGTTCCCCCGGTCTCCGCCAGGGCCATCGCCTTGCGGGCCCGGGTAAACACGTGGATGTACGACACCGGGCGCTGCCTGTGCTGGTTCGACCCCCGTGGCTTCGAGCGCTGCCAGGACTGCGCCATCTTCCGGCCGAGCCCACCGGCGACGGTCTGCCGGCGCATCTCCTGCTTCAGATCCTCGCCCTCGCCGATCAGGGCCGCCTGGCGCGCCTCGTCGAAAGCCTGCAGGTCTTCCTGCATCAGCTGCGCAAGCGGACCCAGGCCCGCAGCGCGAAACCCGCGTTCAGTGGCGATGCCTCGAACGTCGCGTCCGCTGAACGGTTCGATGCCCCTTCGGGCCACCGCGAGGATATCGACGCGGATCCCGGTCATCAGGCCGGCGCCGACTTGCGGCAACGGCATACCCACACACCGCCGCTCGCGTCAGGGATCGCCGAAACGACGGTGTAGACCGTTCCGTCGATGGTGAAAGCGTGGCCCTGCACCGGCCGTGAGGCTTCGCTCTGCCGGATCCGCACCACCGGCTGACCACTCGCGACGGCGAAGCCGCCGGCATCGGTCGCCGCGGAATCGTAATCCAGGATCACGGTGACCGACACGCCGCCACCGCCGTCGTCATAGCTGGCGGCCTGTCCGTGCTCGTCGGTGTCGAAGAACCCGGCCAGGTCGGCCGCCGTATCCAGGGCCATGTTCAGACCAGCGAACCCGGTCCGCCGTCACTCCCGTCGGCGCCTTCGCCCTCGGCGGCGGTGGTGGCGCTCACTACGGCCTGGTGCGCCGCCCAGAGGGCATCCCGCGCTTTCGCCGTCACGGTGAACCCGACGGCCTCGGTCAACACCTTCGCATCCGGCTTGCCGGACTTGGTGAACTGGCTCTCGTCGTCGGGGTCCATCCCGGCGATCGCGAGGGCGACGGCCGCGAGCTGTTCGTCGTCCAGCTCTTCCGCCGGCGTCTCCGCGACCTCTACCCGGAACGCCGCCAGGTCGAACGCCCGGCCGCTTTCGGGATCGACGATCGCCGCCAGGCGCTGCTTGTCCGGCGTACTGCCATATCCGAACGTCTCTCCGCGCTTGAAGCCGGTCCGGCGCAGGACCTCGAACACGTTGTCGGCGATGTCCGGCCGGACTTTCAGGGCAAACGCCCGGGCATCGGCCTGGTCGCCATTGAGCTGCACCAGTTCGCCCGGGTTCACCGGGAAATAGTCTGCGATCACGCGAACCATCTGCATGGCTGCCTCCTTCGGTTGGATTCGGGATGGTGTGACCCGGCCGGGCAGCAAGAGCCGCCCGGCCGTCACGCTCGGAACGCGGTTGCCCGCGTCAGGTGAGGGTGATCAGACAGGCCTTCTTCCAATCCCCGTAGGCCGCGGCGCGTTCGCTCTCGACGTTCACGAGGCACTCCGCTTCCTTCTTGCAGTGCTCGCTGTCCGTCCACAGGGACCAGTAGCGCAGCCCCTCGGCATCGAACCCGCTGGCCGCCTGGTTCGGGAACCGCTGCTGCCGGATGAACGGCTTCTGCGTGCCGTTGATCGCGAAGATCGCCAGCTTGTCGGTCCAGCTCGACAGCCGCGGCGTCGAGGCCAGCCTGAGGCGGAAGCTGTCCTGCTCGATCAGGATGTTGCTGTCGCCACCGTCGATCGAACGCGCGCGGAGCGCGGACATCGCGGCGATCGAGAGCGACGTCGGAACCATGACCAGGAAGTCCGTCAGGTTCTCGTTGACGTACTCGCCCCTGTCGTCCTTGAACGCCAGCATCTGATTGATGCCGGTCATGATCGAATGCACCATCTCGCCCGCCGACGGCGCCGAGACCGATCCGTGCGCATCGACCGGCAGGGCCGAGATATCGACCGAGATGTCGTTGTCCTGGGCGCCCGAGTCACCCTCGGAGTGATCGGTATCGAAGAAGTACTGGCCGTCGTAGCAGGCCGCACTCGGTCCGGCGACGATCAGATCGGCCACCAGTTTCCACCAGTGGGACATCGTCCTCTCGGCGAGCTCGGAGACGCGGATGTCGATCTGGTCCGTCTTGTCGTAGAGAACATGCTTCTCGGGGATCGACAGGCCGGACTGGTACATCTCGTTGACGACGGTCCACGGCACCTGGCGAAGCTGGGTGAACTTCTTCGATCCGATCAGCTGGGACATCTGCGGGACCTGGCCCAGCCAGGCATAGTCCTCGCTGTCCTGGTCGGACCGGAACGCCGGTGTGCAGATCGCGTCCAGCCAGCTCTGCGCCTGCGCCTGCATCAGGCGCTCATAGAACATGCCGAACACGGCACGCTCGGTGATGGGGTTTGCTCCGGTCATTGTGGGGGTCTCCTTGTCTCGGCCCGACGGGCCATGAGGCGCTCCATGGCGCCGGGGTCACGGGAAGGGTGGCGAACGGCGTTCGCTCAGAAGCCCAGGCGAACGATCAGCGCGCCGTCGCCCTCGGCGAACGCGGTGACGCTGGCGGCCTCGATCGAGATCGTGTCGCTGGGCCCGAACACGTTGGCCGCGGTCACGGCCGCGCCGGCGACCTTCGCGCCGAGCGGCGTGCAGTTGGCCGACGTCAGGGCGACCGTGCCGCCCGTCAGGTTGGTCGCGCCGATCTCCGCGTTCAGCGTCGCCAGCTTCGCGGCCGTGGTGACCGGCGTACCGACGAAGAAGTCCAGCGAGAGGACGCGACCCCAGTGGCCCGGGGTATGGGCGGAGAGGACGTCGCCGGCGCCGGTGATCGTGGCCAGGGAGATCGGGATCACCCACTCCTTGACCGCCTCCTCCAGGCCGCGGGCGTCGAATTCCACCAGCGCGACGCCGGACGACACGTAGGCGGCAACACGGCCAACCTTGGTACCGGCGCCGGTCAGGACGAAGGTGTCGTCGTCCGTCGCATAGACCGGCCGGCCGACGTCGGTGATCGCGACACCGGAGATGGACAACGTCGCCAGCCCCTTCTGGCGCAGGCGAACGTCCTTGTCGCCGGCCGAGCCGGAGCTGTTGTCGACACCGAAGTCGGCGAAGCCACGGAACGGATCGCCGGACTGCAGCGGGCGCATGTAGCCCGATCCGTTGTCGCCAACGGCGGCGCCCTGGTAGATGCGGTCGGACGCGATCACCGGCAGGTCGAGGAATTCCCCGACGTGAAAGCTGCGCGGCTTGTCGGCAGCGAGTGTGGTCATGATGGTCTCCTTCGAGCGTGAAACGAAATCGGCCCGGCGCTAGGGCCGGGCCGTCGGGAAAACGCGGGTACGCGGTGGGCGGCGCCGCCAGGGCGCCGGTGATCAGGCGGCCTGGGCCGCCGGCGACTTCAGGTAGCCGAGGTAGGCGTCGAACCGCTTGAACTCGCCGCGCGTCTCCTCGCTGGCGGCCCAGCGCTCCTGCGCCCACGACCTCAGATCGTCGCCGGTCAGGCCCGCGGGCGGCTTCAGGGGGTTCGAACCGCCGGACGAGGCGCCCGGGCCCGCGGCGCTGGCGCCCGGTGCCGGCAGATCCGTCAGCGCCTTCTCGTCGTCGGCGAGCTGCGCCGCCACGGTGACGCCCGCCTTCTTCTGCGCGGCCGTCTGGGCCCGCATCAGGTCGACGTCCGTCTTGCTCCCGTCGGCCTTGTGCTCCTCGAGCATCGCCTCGTAACCCGGCAGCGCGGCCGACTCGAGCGCGGCGATCCGCGACCGCTCTGCTTCCGCGCCGGCCCTCTCGCCCTCGGCACGGCCGGCCTCGTGACCGGCCTGGCGCGCCGCTTCCTGGGCTTCGGCACGGCCTTCATTGCGCAGCGCCTCGGCCACCTCGGGGTGGTCCGCGGCAATCGTCTCTGCGGAGATCAGCGTCATCTTGGCGTTTCCTTTGCTGGCTCTGAGCCGCGACGGTTCCGCGGCATCCTCACCGCCGGACAGTCCGGCGAGTGTTTCCTCGAACGTGCCCAACCGATCGGCCATGCCGACAGCGACGGCCTGCTCGCCCACCTTCAGGCTCCCCTGCCCGAAGTCGGCCAGAACGACGTCGCGGGAGACTTCGCGATGCCGGGCAACGTTGTCGATGAACTGCGCTTCGAGATCATCGAGAGTCTTTCGAATGACCTCGATCCCCTCCTCGGTCCGAGGGTCGGGTCGCTTGTTCGGCGCGTTCGTCGAGACCACTTCGATCGTCCGCACGCCCTGATTGTCCGGCTGCTCCTGCACCGGTACGCCCGTGACGACGCCGATACTTCCGACCATCGCTGTCGGATGCATGACGATCTCGCTGGCCGCCGAGGCAATCCAGTAGGCGGCAGAGGCGCCCAGCCCCGCGACATAGGCCGTGATCGGTTTGCGCTTGGTTCCGCCCCGGATCATCTCGGCCATCTCGCCGATCCCGAACGCGACGCCGCCGGGGCTGTCGACATCCAGCAGGATCGCCTTCACCGCGTCGTCATCGATCACGCTCTGCAGTCCATACGCCAGCATGTCGAGGGACGTCGCGCCGGAATACTGGGTCATCAGGTTTGCGCGCGGAAAGATCGGTCCGGTCACCGGGACGATCGCGATACCGTCGCGCACCTGGATGCCCCATTCGTTGCGAGCGCCGATCCGGGCCGACAACGCTTCGGGCGTTGTTGCATGACGCTCCGCCACGACCTCGAGGTCGACATGGCGCTGGGCGACTTCGACGATCGTGTGCAGCCACTCCGGGACGATTGCCCAAGGCTGTCTCAGAATCGCATCAAGCCCTCGCATCGTCTGCCTCCTCCTTGTCGGAGCCGTCCTGATTTTCTTCAGGTTCAGCTGGCGACCGGTTCGGGGAACCGACGCCGGCCTGATCCCTCGTTGTCTGTTCTCGGCCACGCTGCCTGGCCTTCCGCTCCCAGTCGCCACCGGTGCGCTCGGCCGTGATTTCCGACGCCGTCTTCCAGCCTCGGTCCTCGGCGATCTCGTCGGCCTTGTTTTCCTTCAGCGGATCGAGCGAGATCCGCGCCGGGCCGATCCATTCCGCGCCCAGCCAGGCCTTGCGAACCAGCGGGTCGTTGAAGAATCCGGGCGCATCCAGTCGACCCTGGGCGACCGCTTCCGTGATGAGCGCCTCGTAGACCGGCTGGCAGAACTGCCGTACCAGCCAGGAGCGGCGAACACGCACGAACTGCGCAGCCATTTCGAGCGCCGCCCGACTGGCCGAGTAGCTGGCCGTGAAGTGCATGATCAGCACCTCGAAGGGCACTTCGATCGCCGCGCCGATCTGCCGGACGATCGAGACGAAGAACGGATCGAAGGCCGGATTCGGTCGGCCGAGCTGCGGCACTTCGATCTCGTCGTCGCCTTCGATCTCGTAGATCGTGCCGGCCTGCATCTTGTATTCGCGATCCGGAACCGACGATGAGATCTCGTTCGCCGGGTCGATGTTCGCGAGGTCCTCGCTGCCGCCCTTGTGCACCACCGTGATCATCGCGCTGATCACAGCCGCGAAGAGCTCCGCCTCGGTATAGTCGGCGAGCTGCTTCAGCTGCTCGATGACCGGCGCCAGGAACGGCACACCACGGGTCTGGCCCGGGCGACGACGATGGAACACGTGAAGCACCTGGCGCCGGCCGCTCTCGGAGCCGTACACAGGCAGACGCACCCATTGCCGACCCGCTTCGCCGGCGACGTTGCCGGGGTGCACCGCCTGAACGTGCACGGCCAACGGCGCCCCGCGATCGTCCGTTTCGATGCCGCCGGCTACCCGGTTGCCGCTCTCAGCATGCCGGGCGCCGTCGCGCAGGCTGCCCGGTTGCGAGATCTGGTCGCCCTCGTAGATCTGCAGCGCGAGCCGGAACGGCCAGCCCGGCTGGTCGAGGCGACGGAACACGGCGAACACGTCACCCGACTCCAGCGCCGAGAAGAACATCAGATCCTGCAGGCCGGCGAAGTCCTGCACCCGGCTGGCGTCGCAGCGCAGGTTGTCGGCCCACAACCGGAACTCGCGCTGCGCGCGATCCTCCCAGGCTTCGGCGGCGTCGTCTTCGATGCCGAGCACCAGGCGGTCGATTTGTGGCAGCACCGTCAGCCCCTGCCCCACCGTCAGCGTCGTAGCCCGCCCAAGAGCTGCGGTCGCGATCGGCGTGTTGCGAACGGCGTCCCGGGTCCGCTCCCGAAGTTCCGGAAGATCCGGCAGAATGTCGGCGTCCGCGCTGCCACCGCCCGGCGTCCACCGACCGGTCTGGCGGCGGTCTCGTCGGGCGCCCTGGTAGCCACCGGACAGCGCGTTGTACGTGGTACGGGCCGCAAGGCGGCGCGCGCCAGCGGCAGGGTCGACCCAGGCGATCGCACGGTCGAGCAGCGTCGGACGGGCCGGCTTGCGACGGCTCATATCGGCCTCGCCAGCCGGGCGCGGGTCCGGCCGCGGTTCGCGCTGAGCTTCTCGACCCAGCTCTGCCAGTACTCGATCTCCTTGCGGACCTCGCCGAGGTCAGCGCGGGTGAGAATCCGCTCGCCAATCCTGTAGGACTGGCCGGCGGCGATCCGGTCGTTGGCGTTCAGCCAGGTCGTGAGCTTCGCCTCCGCCACCGCCAGCGTGATCCCCGCCATGTCAGCGTCTCCCTCGCACCCGTGTCCGCAGCTTCCGCCGCGGCCCCGCGCGCACCTGTTTGACCTCGATTTCCGGCGAACGCGGTTCGCCGGCCGGCTTGTCTTGCGGCCGGGCCCAGTCAGGCACCCAGTTCAGAGTCGGGTCGGACGCGCCATGGCGCATCAGCGCCACGGCGTTGTAGACCCACAGATCCCATGTCTCGTTGGCCTCGCCCGGTTTGCGGACCCAGAGCCCGTTCACCTTCTGCTCGGCCGTCAGTTCCGCGATATGCGTGGGCTCCATGCCCCGCGGCAGGTGAAGGAACAGCGGGCCCGGCTCCTCGCGGTGGAGACGGCCGTTCAACATGTCCTTCACCCGGTTCACGTTCGGCACGAACAGCTCGGGGTCCGGATGCCCCTTCAGTCGCCGCTTCGTGTCGACGGTCGGCGGCGGCAGCATCCGGCCCCTCGGATTGCTGCCGCCCTTCACCAGCGTCAGCGAGGTCAGGCCGGCGCGCCCTCGGCTGCCATAGACCGTGTGCCAGAAGCTGAAGGCGTTGTCGGTCACGCCTTCCAGTCCGCCAGTGTCGATCGCCGTGTTGACGATCGCGAGCGACCGGTGCGGCTGACCGGCCACCGGGTAGCGCCTCAGCATCACCTTGGGCAGCAGCACCGCCCAGTGCTCGACCCGGCCGGCGGGATCCATCGCTTCCGTTCCGTCCTCGAGGGCCAGGATCGGAAACCGATCGACGATTGCCGCTTCCAGGCCCGGTCCCCAGGCCATGACCATGACCTCGAACCGGTTGGCCTGGACGTCGACGGCCGCCGTCAGGCAGATCGCCCAATCCGGCACCTCACCCGGAACATGACCGCCCGCCTCGGCGCGGGCGACCAGGGCATCCGACGTGACCGGCTTCGCCCCCGCCAGGCGGGAGACGAAGTTCCGGCCGACTCGCGCGGTCATGAAGGCCCGCAGCTCGTCCTCGTCCTGCGTCGCCTCGAACGTCTGCTCGGCCCGACGCGCCAGCTCGGCCAGGCGACCCCAGCTTGCGAGACCGATAAGGCCGTCCCAGCGGAACGACGCGATCGACGTGCGACGAAGTTCCCCGACGATCCTGCCGTCCGGCTGCATCTCCTGGCCGGCGCCGACATAGGCGCCACGGGCCATCAGCTTCCGCTTGTCGCCCGGTGCATGCGGGTGACCGCAGTCCGGGCAGACCACGCACACGCTCTCGGCAGCCTCTTCCGGCGTCCCGGTTGCGTGGTAACTCACGTGATCCCAGTCGAGCGCGAACGGGTGATCGCACTGCAGGCAGCGCACCGTCCATCGCTCGTCCGTGCCCGAGGCCACGACAGCCTCGATCCCCCGGTCGGCGCCAAGCGCCGGCGAGGAGTTCACGTAGGTCTTCTCGAATCCCTCGAACGTCGTCTGTCGGCCGGACATCAGCACCAGGGCGTTGCCCTCGCCATCGATGTCCTCTGGCACCGCGTCGTAATCATCGATCCGGCACCGCGGTACCGGTCGCGCCCGCAACTGGCTCGCCACCGGCCAGGCGATGAAGAACGCCATCCCCTGGAACAGCTTCGAGAAGATGTTGTCCGCGCTCGGCACCGGCCGCAGACGGCGGCGCAGCTCCGGGCACGATCTCACCATGCGGTCGATCTGCGAGACCGAGTAGTCCCGCATGATCGCCTTGTCCGGCCCCAGCATCAGCATGTCCGCCGGATCGCAAATCGCCGAGTAGAGCAGCCAGTTGTCGCCGATTGACGACTTGCCCGTCTGGGCAGGTCCGATCACCGCCACCGTGGCGTAGCTGTTGTCCGGTCCAAGACAGTCCATCGGCCGCCGCAGGAACGGCAGCAGGTCGAACGTCCAGGGCCCGGAGACGCCGCCGCCGCGGTTCTCCAGGACACGGTATCGCTCCGCCGCCTCGCTGACGCTCAGTCGCTCGGGCACCTCGAGCAGAGCGAACGCATCCGCCACGACCGCCGCGGCAGGATAGAACGGAGCCGGTTCAGGCTGCGGCTGCATTGCCGTCCGAGTAGAACCCGGCCGTGCCAAGGCGGTCCGCCAGGCCGTTGAGCTGGTCTGCGATCATCCGCTCCAGCTCCAGCCGCGCTTCCCGCGACAGGTCGTACCGCTTTGCCAGCTGCACCGGCATCTGCAGCAGCTGGGTGCGCAGCTCGATGATCGCCATCTGCAGGTCGGCTTCCAGGGCGGCGCGATCGACCAGCTGGCCGCGCTTCTGCCGGACATAGTCCTCGGCGCGAACGGCCTCGGCGAGGGCCCGGCGTTCAGCCGGTTTCATGCCCGCCGCTTCACCCTCCTCGGCGCCGGCGAATTCCTTCGCCCACATCGAGAGCTGCTCGCGCCGCTCGTCCTCGGCCTGGTCGACCCGTTCCCGGTTCGCCTGCAGCCAGGTGCTGAAGGCGTCGAGATCGATCTCGTAGGGAACCCCGTTCGATCCCCGCTGAATGATCGGGGCGTCGTCGTGCTTCCGGAAAATCGCGCTGAGCGTGTTGGGGCTCAGGCCCACGACTTCCGAAAGCTCCGTCATGTTGACGACGCGCGACATCTCCGATTCCCATTCATGACAACAATCCCGCGGGGGAAAAATCCCGGGGTGACACGCACGCGCCGCGCTACCGCACCGTATCGCGCGCGAGGGTCGTGGAAGGACCCGTTGGCCCGTTTGCCTTGGCCCCCGGCGACTGACGAACAGCAGCCGCCGGGGTCTGTGGTGCACATGTCCAAACGAAAGCGCCCGGGCCGATTTCTCGGTCCGGGCGCACCTCGCGTGAGCAGTAGCAGATTCGTAGGCAGCGTTTCGCAAACGGTCAAGCGTCGATGATCTGATCGGCCTGAAGCGTAGGCAAAACGCGGGATACCGGCCGGCTCCATGGCGTGCGAGATGCCCGGGGGCCGGTAATCATGAAGTCGCGTAGACGCGAATCGGCCAGCAGAAGGCGGGCCGAGCGAAGTCCTGTCCACCAGTCGGTATAGATCTGCTTCGACCTCTCGACAGCTTCCGGCGCCGCGGTCAGGCGCACATGACAACCGATCCAGTGGCGACTGTCGTCATAGAGCCTGCCCACCCGGCCGCTTCGCGGACAGCGGTCCGGGATCACCCGGCACTGGAGAATGTCCGGACGCCCCCGGAGGCAGGCATAGTGGATCAGCAGCCCGCGCGCGGCGGTCGCCATCAGGGCGCAGTCGATCGTGACCGCATCGGGATGCGCCTTGCCGCTGCCTGCTCCCCCACCGTCGACACGACAGCCCAGGGTGCCGACGCGCTCGATCACGGCCGTGCTGGTGATCGACGGTGACAGCCCGTAGGCCGTGCATGCAGCGACGCGCTGGTCCGCATAGGTCCAGATCAGCAGGTCCTCGATATCGATCGGCCGCCTGGTATCGGCGGACGCCTGACGGACGGCCGAGGAGGCGACTGGTCCGGGCTTAAGGCTCTGATATCTCATGGGTTCTGACCACTTGGACTAGTTGGACTAGTTGTTGTGTTACTCACACACCCGCCTGCGCATGTGTGAGGTATGGCGAAAACTGTTCCAACTGGTCCGGACTGGTCCGGATCGGCAGATTTCTGCCATTCCAGACGGACGGGTTGCGGACGGGTTGGACGACTTCTTCCCTGAAGGCCTTCAGACCGGGGGGCCGCGGGGGGCCAGGGCCTCGCCCTCGGCCGACAGGCCGGCGATCGCCACGCCCTCGTACTTCACCCCGTTCGAGCGGTACTTGCGATAGCGCTCCGCCATCAGCTTGCCCCACCGGGTCGCGTTGATCGGCTCCTGGCCGTTCTCACCGGCCCAGTTGACGTAGTCGTCGCGCAGCTGCTTCGCCGGCGCGTTGGCGCCGGGCCGAGCGACCAGGCGATCGCCGATCCAGTCGGCCAGGGGATCGCTCTCCCGCTGATACTCGGCTGTTGCTGCGCGCACCGCCTCGGGTGGATCGAGGCCAAAGTCGCGCCAGAGCTGCCACCCCTCCAGCAACCAGTTGAGGATTCCCGGCCCTTCCTCGGCCACCAGCTGCAGGTCGAGGTCCTCGATGCGCTTGTGTTCGGGAATCGTCTGGGTGAACGGCACCAGCAGCACGCGCCGCCAGGTGCCGTGATCCTGGGCCCGGATCTCCGGCTTGTTGTTGAAACTGAGGATCAGCTTGTAGGTCGGCACGAACTCGAACGGTGCCAGGAAGAGCGGCCGCACCAGGATCGGCTCGCCGCCGGTCTGCGACTTGATCATGCTCTCGGAGAGCTTCGTGTTCTTGTCCGGCTCCGCGGCCGTGACGATCCGCGCGTTCAGCAGGCGCGCCAGGTCCGGGGTCGGCTGGCTGCCGTTCCGGCGATCGTTGGCGGCAAGAGAGCTGAACTCCAGCGTCCGGGTGTAATCGCCCATCAGCCGTCGCACGATCGACAGCAGTGTCGACTTCCCGTTGGCGCCGCCACCCCAGAAGCAGGCGATCTTCTGCTCGCTGGCATGGCCGGTCAGGCAGTAGCCGAGCCACCGCTGCACGAACAGGCCGATCTCGTGGTCGGGCAGGATCTCCTGGTAGAACGACCAGAACCGCTCCGGCCGCGGCGCATCGGGATCGTATCGCACGGGCGCGACGTGGGTGATCCGGTCAGCCCGAGCATGCGGCGCCAGGCGCACCGTGGCCCGATCGTCGGCATCCAGGCCGAGCTCGAGGGTACCGTTTTCGACATTGAGCAGATCCGGCGAGACGTCGAGCTCGTCCGGCTTCACCTGCAGCCGCGGCGCGGCGCACTCGAGCATGTTGTTCAGCCGGCCATTGTTGCCGCTGTCGAGCGCCCACTTGGCATGCGCCCGCCTCTGATTCTCGTCGACGTGCTGGACTTCCTCGCCGATTCTCTCGGCCACGTCGTGCGCAACCAGTCGCGCCGCCGGAGAGAAGGCCTTGGCGGAGGAATCCATCTGCCACCGGCGGCCGTCCCAGACGATCCAGCCCAGCGAGTGGTTGTGCAGCAGATCCCGCCCCCGCCGCTGGATCAGCCGCTCGGCATTACCCAGATCGTTGCGGGACAGCTGCGCCAGGTCCTCGGGCAGCGGTTCGGGCGCGGCAATCGGTGTCCCCGTCTCGCCGGCCGCGCGGATATCGTCTTCTCCGCTCATGCCGCCGACCCCTGCAGTACGTCGTTGAAGTCGCCGCGCCGCGGCGGCCGGCAGAGCGAGGCGGCAAGGCCTTCCGCCGCATGCGCCTCGGCCGCGCGGCACGCGTGATACTCGCCGGCGCCGATCCCGCCGAGGCGGTCCTGCGGGCGGTCCAGGTCCATCCAGAACCGGCTTTCGCGCTGCCCCGGCTGCACGGGTTGTTTCATCAGGTTCTCGGCCGTCAGACAGGCCCACAGCGAGATCCGGTCCGGCCCGCCATGGGCCTGGACGATCGACAGCGCGGTTTCCAGACCTTCGGCATAGTCGATCCGGCTCAGCGGCGGGCCCAGGCGCACCGCGCCCCCCGCCTTCGGGCCCAGGATGATCCGCGGCGAGGGCGCCCGCGCCGGTCCGGCCTTGACCCACCGACCGGCCTCGAGCGCCAGGAAGGTGACGTGCACGGCGACGATCCGCCCGCTCTGTCCATTCCGCACCGGTCCGATCATCGCCGGCGCCCGGCGACCGGTGTCCCGGCCGCCATCGTAGATCTTCATCACCGGCAGGTGCCGCAGCGCCACCGATGCTCCGGACCGTTCGGGGTCGAGCCCCCGGTCCTGCAGATAGAGCCAGACCGGATCGCCCGATCGCAGCGGCCGTGCGGCGCGCACGAATTCCCGCGCGAGGGCGATCATCCGGTTCTCGCGATCCCGATCGCGCACCGGCCGGGCCCGCTCCTTCCGCACGGGCCGGTTCGGATCAGGACGCCAGCCTGACAGCCGCTCGACCGCCTGCGGGAAGGACAAGCCTTCCCAGTGCATCACCCAGTCGATCGCCCCGCCATGCGCGCCGCAGCCGAAACAGTGCCAGAAGCCCTTGTCAGGACGCACCGTGAAGCTGGGCGTTCGCTCCTCGTGGAACGGGCAGAGGCCGGAATATTCCCGGCCGCGCTGTTTCAGGGCCACGCGCTCGCTCACGAGAGCCGCAAGGTCGACGGCACGCGCCTGGTCGATCACGCCAACGGGAATCCGGTTCATCGCGCCCCCGCCGGCGAACGCCGTTCGCCGCAGGGATCGAAAAATCGGATAAAAAAATCCGATCCGTCCCTTGAAATCGGACAAAAACGTCCGATATAGAATGCATGAACAGGGAACAGCTCAAGCGCCGCCTTCGCAAGATCGCCCGAAAGACCGGGGCGGACTTCTCCGTCTCCACGAAGCAGGGCAAGGGCTCGCACGAGACGTTCACATGGAACGACCGCAAGGCCACCGTGCCGTCCGGCCAGCTGAAGACCGGTACGCTGAAAGCGATCCTCGCCCAGCTTGGCCTTGACGACGCGGACCTCTAGACCCGGAAGGACCAGACCATGACCCGCACCTTCACCTATCCCGTCACCCTCCATCCGGAGCCCGATGACGGCGGCTTCACCGTCACCTTCCCGGACCTGCCGGAAGGCGTGACCTGTGGCGACGACGAAGCCCATGCGCTTGCCATGGCAGCCGATTGCCTGGCCGAGGTGCTGGCCGGCCGCATCGCCGACCGGCAGGACATCCCCCATCCTTCGCCGGCGGACGGCCGCCCGACGGTCTCGCCGGGCGCCACGATCGCGGCCAAGGCGGCGCTCTACGAAGCGATGCGCGAGGACGGCCTGTCCAAGGTCGCGCTTGCCGCACGTCTCGAGATCGACGAGGCCCTGGTTCGGCGCATGCTGGATCCGCGGCACGCCACCAAGATCGGCAGCCTCGAGGACGCGCTCGCCGTTCTGGGTCGGCGCCTGGTGCCGACATTCGAGGCCGCCTGACGTCATCGAGCACGCTCCGTTCGGGGAAGGCTGTGAAGCACCTTCACCGCGACCAGGCCCTGGCTGCCGAGATCGACCGTCACGATCTCAATCGGTTCGGGTGTCGCGCGCCATGGCGCCGTCGCGGCCGGCAGAAGCTCAACCTCGACGAACGAGGTTGGAGAACCAGGACATGGGCGCCAGGTGGTTTCGTCCGACCCGCTCATCACGCCCCCTCTACCGACGAACGCCGTTCGCCGGCGCGACCCTGATAGGCCGGCGCGGGATCGATCAGAGCCAGCCGCGGCCCGCTGAACCGCGCGCCTGCGTGCCAGCCGAACCAGGCGCAGTCTTCCGTCATCGTCGGGTTCGGCCGCGCATCCGGCGGCGCCACGCCATAGGGCCACATCGGCGCGCGGCTGTTGACGATCCAGACATCGGCCAGGCCCGGGAACACCCGCTCCCGCCGGAAGTCGCTGGCAATCCAGCCCAGCGGCAGCAGCAGCCAGATCTCCTTCGCCCCCAGCCGCTGGGCATGCTCCAGGAAGCGCAGCGGCAAGTTCTTGTCCCGCCGGCCCGACCAGGGCGGATTGGTGATGATCGTCGTCGATCGCCAGGCCAGGCTCTCGACTTTCAAGAAATCGACGCCGACCTCGCCGTAGCCCTGGCCGTACAGGTTGCTGGCGATCACAGTCACGCCATAGGCCTCCGCCACCCGGGCGAGCGCACCGTCGCCGCAGGCCGGTTCCCACAGGCTCTTCGGCAACCGGTTTCGCCAGGCGAGCGCCTCGAACAGCGCGCTGCTGTACGCCGGGTCCGTCGCGTAGAAATCGGATTTCGGACGGCCGCCCCTGCCCGGCTCGCTGGGCTGGCCGCGGCCCGATCGGGTCTGCCGGGTCATCGCCGCCCACCGTGCAGAACATGGGGATCGCCGGCGGAGTCTTCGGACTTGTGGCGACACGATCCGCACATGCGGTTGTGCGGTCCTTCCGATCGAAAGACCTTTCCACAGGTCAGGCAGTTCCGATCGCGTACCTTCGAAGGCGCCTGAAGCTCCTCGGCACCGTCCGTCTCGTCTTCCGGCTCGGGTTCCGCGACGACGTCTTCCGCTTCATCGTCCTGGTCTTCGGCGTCGGCCACGAACGGCTCACCGTCAGGCCACCTGAGAACATGGATCGCGCGGCCTTCGCCATCGTGCGATCGACCCACATAGCCCCGGTCGTCGAGAATTTTCAAACGCGCCGACACGGCGTTGGCTTCCATCTCCAAAGCCGAGGCAAGCGCAGCATTCGTCGGACGGGCCGTCCCTGACTCGTCCGTCAACGAGATGATCTCGTTCAGCAGGTTCTCTAGCATCGGTGACAGCGGGACCGGGTGTGGGTCCTCGTCATCACTCCCGGCGATCGCGGGTTCCGGCTCCGGTTCTGCCGCAGGCGGCGATGCCGGCACTTGGGCTTGCGGGCTGTACAGTACGCGGATCTCCCGCGCCTTCGTCGAGCCTGTCCGCGCGATCCAGCCGTCGGTTTCCAGCTTGGCCAGAGGCTTAACAACACCGCCGTTTGAGCAGCCGAGCGCATTGCCGAGTTCGCGGTTGGTCGCCCGACAGATACCATCCGGCCCCCGCGCCTCGATCAGCAACCGCAGCAGCGCCGCGCGCTTTGGCGGCAGCGGCCTATCCCGCTCCGGCGGCATGTCCGAGGCGACCGGATCCGTGTCGGAAGGACGCGGTGTCCCGGATACGGCCGCCTCCGCGGACGCATCCGGAGAGGGTCCTGTCCCTCCGGACGACGCCGCCCGCGAATCTTCGTCGCGCCCGCGCACCGGCGCGCGAGCCGGCCCGCCAAATGCCTGCGCGAAATCTTCCACACCCGCGATCGCCCGCGCCCTCTTCGCATCCGGCATCGCCGCGGTTACCGCCGGCCGCAGTCCCGACCGTTCGACCGCCACGCTCAGCCGCGGCCGGCGACGCGCGGGCGCCGGCGCCGGCAGTACGGCCGCCATCGACGCGTCGATCGCCGTGTCGAGCGGCGGTGACAATCGCACTGCCTCGCCACATCGGGGGCACAGGAACAGGCATTCGCCCGGATGCCCGTGAGGAATCAGCCGCCAGTCGTGCAGGCCCAGCAGGCAGAGCAGGTGTTTCATGCCGCCACCCCCGTCTTCACACCGGCCGACGCGGCCACGCGGAACCAGCTCCCGCCGCGCCGCCGCCAGGTCTCGCCCGTGCGCGACCGTTCGATCCGGCCGGCACCGGCCTGGTACGGCCGATCGATCAGGTTCATCGCCGCCTGCCGGGTCGAGGCCCGGCCGACGAACTGCCCGTTGAGGATGGCGGCCCAGGGTTTCGTGCTCATTCGCCACCCATCCGCTTGTAGGCGAGCTCTTCCATGCGGGCCCGGAAGCGATACCGCACGGTCTCCGGATCGGCCGCTTCAAGCGTCCGGATCGGTTCGGCCGCCTGGGCATCCGCCCAGCGTTCCGCCCCCGGCATGAACTGCAGCGCCTCGGCCTGGGTCACGGCATGGTCGGCCTCGTGCACGATGCCCGGCAGCGGGAAGGGCAAGCCGAAGCGCTCCGCGACGCGTTGCAGGATTCCGAATTCCGCTTCGACATACTCGACCGGCACCCCCTGCCCGGGCGCCGCAAACATCAGCAACGGCTTGATCGGGCTGGGGATGTCCAGCAGGTAGGCCTCGCCGGCATCGTGAAGCAGGGCCCATATCTGGTCCGTCGCATCGCCGCCGAGACGCTCCACCTCGATCGACACCTCGATCGAATGCTGCAGGACGGACCAGAAGACCCGCGTGTGACCCGCGAACCGCCCGGTGTGGGACAGGGCGACAACGATGTCCTGAAGCTGGATGTCGTCCTCGCAAAGCCGGAGCGGATGCACCAGCCGGCCGGTGGCCGTGCCGATCAGGGCGCGATCCCAGGCGTCGAGCGCCCGCGCCTCGCTCATGGCTGCAGCACCAGGCCGGCGAGGCGGAAATCGGTGCCCCACAGGATCAGGACCGCCAGCAGAAACAAGACGGCCGAGCCGATCCAGTCGAGCAGCTGGCGGAGGCCAGGGGTTCGCTTCATCCCGCGTCCTCCGTTTCCGGATAGGCGATCTCGTTGAGCGCGGCGATCAGCGCGCCGAGTGCGCCGTTCGCCTCCAGCACCTCGCGCAGCAGGGCGCGGGCCTCGTGCGGTTCGCACACGCCGTCCGCCAGGGCCTCCGCCCCGCGGGCGAACACGTCCGCGATCTCCTTGCCCAGGCTGGCGAGGCAGGCCGGCAGCGCGCCCTCGGCATTGCCCGGCGCGGCCGGCACGTAGATCCCGCCGGCGAGCTGCGCCAGGTAGGCCGCGGCGATCCCCGTGCGGCAGGCTTCCTCGAGCGCGGCGACGCGCGCGAAGCTGATCTCGTCCGGCGCCTGCTGGTCGGTCCAGGCGTAGGTCACCGTCTTGCCGCTGCCCAGGATGCGCTGCACCGGGCCGACGCCGCCGCAGGCATCGACCAGGCGGGCGATCGCGTCTTTCGGCACGCCGGGATCGCGGGGCTTCTGCCCCCGGAACCCGCCGCCACCGTTCCGGGAGACACCACCCGCCTTTGCGCGCGAAGGTGTCGGCATGGATGTGACCTTGCCCATCAGGCGGCCTCCTCGTTTCGGGTCGGGGGTTGCGCGACCGGCCGGCCGGCCGGCTGCAGGCCGTAGAAATCGTTCGGCATCACCGCACCCCGGGTCACCCGCGCGATCGCCGCCGCCGTATCCAGGTTCGGCAGACGGGTGCCGGCAACGAGGCGATTGATGGTTGATGCTGAAAGGGTGCAGCCCCCGTCGGCGAGCGCGCGCCGGAGGTCGACCTGTTTCCAGGAGCGGGCGGAGAGCCAGTCGCGTAACGTCATGGCTCAAAAAATTTCCTCTCAAGACATTTTAAGTCAAGGAGAAAATGTTTTCCGGGCGTATCCCATTGATTTCCATGTCGGAAATAATGCCGAAATGGACAACCGAATCCGCGAGTGGCGCAAGGAACGCGGCCTCACGCTTGCCAAACTGGCCGAAGCCGTCGGAACGACCGATGCGCAAATTCAAAAGCTCGAAACGGGCGCGATTCGACTCAGCGTCGACTGGCTGAAACGAATCGCTCCTGCCTTGGGCGTCCGTCAGGCGGACCTCCTGAAGGAGGAGGACCCGGTTTACGACTTGCCGGGGATGAGATCGATCACCGTGCGCGGCGCCGTCCAGGCCGGCCACTGGGCCGAGGCCGTGGAATGGCCGGTGCTCGAGCGCTTTGCGATCGCCGCCCCGGTGGACGATCGCTGGGCGCACCACACGGTCTCCGGCTTCCTCGTGCGCGGCGATTCGATGGACGAGGTGTATCCCGACGGCACGATCCTGATCGTCGTGCCGATGGTGGAGCTGGAGCGCTGGCCCGAACCGGGCGAGCGGGTGATCGTGCAGCGCCGCAACAACCTGGGCGAATACGAGGCCACGGTGAAGGAGTTCGTGGTCGACAAGTACGGCAAGTTCTGGCTCTCCCCGCGATCATCGAATCCAGAGCACCGGGTGCCGATCCGGCTGCCCCGGCCGGATCCCAACCACGACGAAAACGGCGGTTTTTCAACGATTGAAGACATCCACGTGATCGCCCTGGTGATCGCCTCCTACCGGCCGGAGCGTCCCCTGGGCCCGATGACATCGGCCGACTAGGCGAACGGCGTTCGCCGACGATCGCGATTTCCGCGCACCCGGTGCGCGACGGGCCGGCGCGCTGGCACCGCGATGCATGCGCTTGACCGCGCCAGTGGAATGGTCAGGATGGCGGCAGTGGCGACGGCGTTCGCTGCTACTGAGTCACCGTTCCGAAGCGCGTGAACACTGTCAGAACGGCAAACTCAGTTGCCTCGGTGGACTACGGAAGTGGGCGCAGACATGCTCCCACTTCCCCCACCGGAACCGGATGTAGGATCGCACGAAGACGATCTTCGGGCCGGCCATGACTTCCTCCACGAAACCGGCAAGAGGCCGGCACTCCGAAGCGCAGAACGCGCCCCGCCGGCTATCAGGACGCGACCTGGCCGGAGGCGGAGGAAGGGCGAACACCGTCGCCACCGTCGATCACCCTTCCCAAAGCCGGCAGTGGAGTCAATGCCGCAGTTTTCCGCGAAAAAGAATGGCTGTTGAGCGGTGTGAATCGTTCCGTAGCGGAAAGGATTTCGCTGATCACTACACGCCATGGCGCAGCAGTGTGTCCCCTACGGAAAAATAATAAGTTGACTTAGAAATATCTTCTGTGGAAATTTTTCGCCTCCCAATCACCGGAGGCCCGCATGTCCCTCACCCGTCCCGACCCGATCGATCTCCTACAGCTCTCCACCGACAGCCGCATCCCGCCCGAGGTCTATGCCGCGGTGCGCAAGATGATGCCGCAGCCCCCGAAGGCGATGCCCGCCCCGGCGCACTGCCGGCTGCGCGTGCGCCGCTGGCGCGGGCCGGCCCTCGTCGAGCGCATGGCCCAGGCGATCGAGCGGCGCGTCCGCCTCGGCGCGCGGTGCGTCACCAAGGCCGACCTGCTGCTGGACGGCTTCAGCCCCGAGGAGCTCACCGCCCAGGGCGACGCGGCCGTCGCCCGCGCGGCCGAGCTGCTGGGCCACGGCCCGGCCAGCGAGGCCGCGTGATGACCGGTGACGTATCCGGAAGGCCCAAGCCACCGGTCCTCGGCCGGGTCCGGAATGTCGAAGAGATCCGCGCTGTCCCGGAGAACGTCTACCGAGACTGGAGCGTCAATGGGTCTGATCACCCGGATCCGGAGGCCGACTCAGATCAGCCGATCGCCCCTTCCCGTCCCACCTGAGCGCGGGGCGGTGACGGGCGATCGACGCCCAGCCCGCGGCCGGGCATCGGCCGCACCCCGGGGCCCTGGGCCCACGGGCACAAGAGGCACCAGCGGCAAAGCTCCTTGCGGGGCTATTCGTACCGGGGCGGGATCCGTCGGCAACGCGGATCCCGCCTCTCCGGCTGGTGAACCCGCGATGACCGCGAAGAAATCGACCACCCGCCGTCCCGTCCGCCTCACCCAGAAGCTGCGGCGGAAGCTGGCGGACATGGCGAAGGCGGAGCCGGAGGCTCTCGACCTGGCGATCCGCGCCGGCGATCCGCCGCCGACGATCATGGCGCTTGTGCTGGATGCCGCCATCGAACTGGACCGCCTGGCCAAAACGCTCTGCAGGCCCAGGGATCTTGGCGTCCTGCGCCGGTTCGGCGCCACCCGGACGATGAAGGAGATCAGCTTCGATCCCGAACGGTCGTACAGTCCGAACCACCAGATCAAGCTGCCGAAGGAATGGCACATCGAGTACGCGATCCCCCACGACTTGAAGGGCCGGGATCTGCATGACCATCTCGACACCGGCGCCCGCACCGCTCTTCGCCGCCTGCGCAAGGCCGTCGAGGCCGAGCGGAAGAAGTACAACACCGCCCGCGAGCGCCGCCTCACCCTGATCAACAGCGTCGACACCCTCGAGGAGGTCGAGGCCAGGTGGCCCGGCGCTTCCCGGGTGCGCATCGACCTCGGCCTGGGCGGCCTGCCGCCCGGCAATGCGGAACCAGGCGCGTGAGCGGGCGGCCGTCCCTGGCGAACACCGTTCGCCTGTTTCGCCCGCCCGCGCCGGTCCCGCACCTGCCCTGGCCGGGCGAACAGCCCGATCCCGGCGTCGAGGACCTGCTCGACGCCCTCTGGATGGGTCCGCTGCCGCTGGCGACCTGCGATCCCGACGCCCTGGCCGCCTGCGAGCGGCGCGGCTGGGCCGCCCGGATCGGTGGCGGCCCGTTCGCGCGGACCGACCGCACCCTCGTGCGGATCACCAGGCACGGGTGCAGCGCCGTGCGGATTTTCCAGCAACAGATCCGGATGCCGGACACCACCAGCCTGGAGGACACCCGATGACGATCGCCACAACCCTCGCCGGCACGATGGACGCGCAGAGCCTCAGCAACCGCGCGCTCGAGAAAACATCCGGCGTCTCGCGGGACACGATCCGACGGATCCGCGATGGCGCAGTCTCCCCCACCCTGGAACAGGTCGAGAAGCTCGCCGGTGCGCTCGACATCACCGCGGCCGCCCTGATCGGCGTGGATCCAACGCCGGCCGTCCCCGCCGCGACCGCGGACGGGACGGCCGGCGTGATACTGCGGGACCTGGTCGAGTGCCCGCTCAATCCCCGCAAGAGCTTCGATCCGGACAGCATCGAGCAGCTCGCCGCCAGCATCGCGGCCCAAGGCCTGCTGCAGAACCTGCTGTTGCGCCCCGCGGCCGAGCCCGGGCGTTTCGAGATCGTCGCCGGCGCCAGGCGCTTCCGCGCCCTGTGCTTCCTGGCCGAGGCCGCCGGCGACGTCCGTGGCGAGACGGTCGACGAGACCTGGCCGGTGCCTGCCCGGATCGAGGACCTGAGCGATCAGGACGTCGTGATGATGGCGATCGTGGAGAACCTGCAGCGCGAGGAAGTGCCCCCGCTGGAGGAGGCCGCGGCGCTCGCGGCGGCGGTCGACGCCGGCGTCGACACCGAGGACCTCGCCAGGAAGATCGGCCGCACCCGTCGCTGGGTACAGCAGCGCGTGCAGCTCTGCCGCGGCCTGTCCGATCCGGCGAAGCAGGCCCTAGCGACCGGAGAGATCAACCTGGCCCAGGCCCGCGCCCTCGCGCGAGCACCCGAGACGCGACAGGCGGATGTGCTCGACCGGATCGTGACCCAAAGGGAGTGGGGCCAGAACGTCGACGAGAAGGATGTCACCGAGATGATCACCGGAGACATGATCCCCGTCGATCGCGCGGCCTTCGACGTCATTGAATCCGGCCTGGAGATCTTCAACGACGGCGACGGCAACGAGTATTTTCAGGACGCCGACGCCTTCAAACTGGCACAGGTCGCCGAGGCCGAACGACAGGCCGGCGAGCTTCGCGCGGCGGGCTGGGCCTGGGTGGAGATCCGCGACGGCGCCGAGACATACTCGACGTTTTGGGCAGGAGAATTCGAGAAGGGCAAGAAGGCCGATGGTGCCGGCGTCATCATCGAGCTGAACCGCTTCCGAATGCTGAAGGTCCACACCGGCCTGATCAAGCCGAAGCGCGCCGACGCCACCGCCACCGTCAAGGCGGACGCAAGGCCGAAGGATCCGATCCCCAAGGCCCTGCAGAAGCAGGCCCGCAACACCAAGACCTGGACCCTGCAGCTCGAACTCGCCCGCACCGAAAACCGCGCGCTGCCGGTGGCCCTGGTGGTGATCGGCCTGCTGCGCCGCAGCCCGGTGCGGCTGCTGAAAGACCCGATCGGCGGCTTCGACCACCAGCCCACACTGCTGCAGCAGCAGATCCTGATCGACCTCCTCGAGCAGATGCCGGAGGCCTGCCGGCTCGATGCGGATCGCTATCACGGTGACTTCAAGAGCGGCTTCGACTGGAGCGCCTGCCTCGACTGGCTGCTGGAAGACGAGGAGCGCCTGCACAGGATCTTCGCGGCACTGATCGCCACCCAGGTCGGCAGCTGGAACGGCCACGACACGGGCCTGGGCGACCATCCGCTGATCCCGGCGATCGCCCGCGTGGCGGACACCGCGGTGCAGCCCGGGGACTGGACTCTAGAGGAGGCCTATCTCAAGGCCCTGACGAAGCCCCAGCTCGCCCGCGTCGCCATCCAGGCGATCGACGGCCTCGATCCCGCCACCACCAAGGCGGAGATCGACGCGATGAAGAAGGGCGACGCGGTCAAGTGGATCCTCGACCACCCCGACCGCCGCCAGGGCTGGATCCCGCCGGAGCTGCACTTCGCCGACGAAAAGACGGTTCGGGCCCGGCTCGGGGAGATTAAGAACGAGGAGGTATCAGAATGAGCGACAGGACCATCCGCGAGCTGCAGAGCGGCCTGCCCTGGACGGGCCACTATCACCGGGACTTCAGGGCGACGCCCATGACCCACAAGGACTTCGCGCACGCTCTTCTGCACGTCCACAAGGCTGGTGGAAAACTGGCCTCGATCCTCAACGATGCCGAACACGGGGGCGTGGACTGGGCCAATCTCACGGTACGCGGCGACGTCGAGAAATACGTTGCCGACATGGTGATCTGCGCACTTCGGATGGCCACCACGTGTCCCGAAGGCCAGATCGACCTTCAAAGGGCCGTCGAGAATCGCTTGACGGCCAAGAACAACCAGCTCGCGAGCGAGGCCGTTGCGCATCGACACTCGGAACAGGGGAAGGACGATAGAAGCGGCTTACCTTGGCAACCTATCCAGGCAGCGCCGCGGGACGGAACAAAGATCTGGGTCCGCCACACCAGGGGCGCACCAATTTACAAAGCGCACTGGGGTGTGTTCGCCAACGCGGGCGTATGGTTCTCGGAAAAAACGCTCATCATCCTGCCGCACCCTCGCGAGTTCGCCCACCTCGACGCCATCAAGGTACCGGTCGAAATGCGAGGCGATGCCGATGGCTGAACGATCGAAGATCGAATGGACGGACGCCACCTGGAACCCACTCCGAGCACGCAACCGCGCAACCGGCAAAGTAGGTCACTACTGCGTTCACGCGTCCGAGGCCTGTCGGAACTGCTACTCCGAGGACTGGCAGGCGCGCTTCCAGAACCCGATCCGCTTCGCCGCCCAGGACAGGGCCAAGGTGGACCTGTTCCTCGACGAGAAGGCGCTCACCCAGCCGCTTCGCTGGCGCCGGCCCCGGAGGGTTTTCGTGTGTTCGATGACCGACCTTTTCGGCGATTGGGTCGAGGACGAGTGGATCGACCGGATCTTCGCGATGATGGCGCTCTGTCCGCAGCACACGTTCCAGGTGCTGACGAAACGGCCGGAACGGATGCGCTCATGGTTTGAGGAAAAGTGGCAGGGGACGCCGGCCCGTGAAGTCTGCCGCATTCACATTCCCGCCGGCAAAGAGACGGGCCGCCGGGTCCGTATTGAGGAGGCCTGTGAGCCTTTCCTCGATGCGTTTGGTCTTGCCGATCCTTCAAACGAAAAGCTCTGGACCGAGGCCGGTCGGTGCAAGGCGATGGGCTGGGACTGGCCGCTCCCGAACGTCTGGCTCGGCACGTCGGTCGAGGATCAGAAGACGGCCGATCTGCGCATCCCCGAACTGCTGGCGACGCCGGCATCCGTTCGCTGGATTTCGGCTGAGCCGTTGCTGGGGCCGGTGGACATGCACCGCTATCTGCTAGGGGTGCGTGCGGGCTATCCGGCCGGTTGCCAGTGCGGCCACGGTCACGGCTTTACCCGCTGCCCGAACACAGGCGGGGTGTCGCAAAGCTGCCACGAGTGCGATTGCCGCACCTTCCGCAAGGCACCGGGCAAAGGCCTGCATTGGGTCGTCGCCGGCGGCGAGAGCGGGCGCAACGCCCGGCCGATGCATCCCGACTGGCCGCGCGGGATTCGCGACCAGTGCGCCAGCGCCGGAATCCCGTTTCTGCTGAAACAGATCGGCGAGTGGCTGCCGTGGGAGCCGGATGCCGCCCCCTACTGGAAGAGCCAGAACGGCCGCGTCGAGGACAAGCACAACCTGTTCCCCGCGGACTTCGACGCCGATCCAAGATGGGAGGACGGCCTGTCCTTTGTCGCCAGTGACGAGAGCCACGCGACTTTCCAGCGGGTCGGCAAGAGAGCGGCCGGACGGCTGCTTGATGGCGTCCTGCACGACGCGTTCCCGACGAACGCCGTTCGCCTGAAATCATGACCATGGCCCTCCCGCCTCGCCCCTATACCCCGGAGCTGCTCGCCGAGCGCTGGGCCTGCTCGAAATCCGCCGTGCTGGCCCGCTGCCGGGCGGGCACGTTGCGGCACTTCACGATCGGTCGGATGATCCGGATCCCGGTCGAGGCCGTCGCCGAGTACGAGGATGGTCTGGCGGCCGCCGGGACCGCGCGCGAGGACCGCGCGGAGAAAACCGCGCCGGCCGATCCGGCGCCCGACAGCGAGGAGAGGGAAGGATGGCCTGGCGGCTCAAGCTCTACCGCGGCGCCTGGTGCGCCACCGACACCGTCGAAGGACGCACCGTCCGCCGAAGCCTCGGCGTCGACGCCGCCGCCAGGGAGGAAGCCGAACGGCGGTTCGCCGAATTCTGTGACGCAGTTTCCGACCTTCAGGCAGATCAGGCGCCCGTCCCCACCGTCGGAGAGCTGATCGCCCTCTACCGCCTCGAGCGCTCGCTGGCCGGCCGCGACCCCGGCCAGGTCGAGACCGTGACCGCCGACATGCGCAAGGTCTACGGCAGCGCGCGCACGGACCGCGCCCTCGCGCTGCTGACCCTTGTCCGCCGGCGACGCGAGCAGCCGATCCGGGCCGTGCAGCGGATCGACTATGCCTTCCGTGCGCTCGAGAAAACCTTCGCGGCCCTGCGGCCGACCCAGGTCACCCCCGAGCGCGGCGATGCTTACCTGGCGGCCCGCAGGCGCATCGGCAGAGCCGATGGCAGCATCCGGAAGGAGCTCGCCACCCTGAACGCCGCGATCGCCCTGGGAGGCGCTCTCAGGAACCCCGACGGCACGCCCTTGTACGACCGGGTCGACCCCCTGCAGCTCCCGCCCGAGTCGGCGGCGCGTGATCGCTGGCTCACCCGCGAGGAGGCCGATCGCCTGGTCGCGGCCGCCCGCAGCCCGCATGTCCGGCTGTTCATCGTGCTGGCGTTGCACACGGCCGCGCGCAAGGAAGCCCTGCTGGAGCTGACCTGGGACCGCGTGGACTTCACGGCCGGCCGGATCGACTTGCAGCCGCCGGTGCGACGCCTCGGCGCGAAGCGACGGTCGCTGGTGCCGATGACGGACACCGCCCGCCGGCATCTCGAGGAAGCCCTGCGCGGCGCGATCAGCGATCACGTGATCGAGTATGCCGGCCGGCCGATCCGGGACGTCAAGACGGGGATCCGCGGTGCGGCCGCGGCGGCCGGCCTCGAGGGCGTCTCGCCGCACGTGCTGCGCCACACGGCCGCGACCTGGATGGCTCAGCGCGGCGTCAACCTGTGGGACGTCGCCGGCTTTCTCGGCCATCGCGACACCCGCCTGGTCGAGCGGGTCTATGGCCACCACCACCCGGATTACCTGCGCTCGGCCGCGGCCGCGCTCGAGGGCTGATGAACCACGATTTGACCCACAAGTCAGTGTCATAGCCACCGACCGAGGCGTCGAAAAGGGCGGAATTCAGGGAAAAAACGTGGTGGGTCCGACTGGATTTGAACCAGTGACCTCTGCCATGTCAAGACAGCGCTCTAACCAACTGAGCTACGGACCCGGAGCGCGCCGATATAGGCGAATCGCGGCGCGGGGGCAAGCAAGCGCCTACAACTTTTCTCACCAATGTCGCCGGTCCGCGTTAAGGTCCGGCCCCGGGGCACAACGACGCGAATGCGCAGTACCAGAAGGGAGACCCGGATGATGCGATGGACCGGCCTTGCGGCCGCGATGGGGCTGATGCTCGGGCTGGCGGTGACGCCGGCTCATGCCGTGGTTGAAGTCAGCGGCCTGAAGCCCGCCTCGCCGCAACCGGCGGCCGAAACGCTGAAGCCCGGATTGGCGGTGGAATATCTCAACATCTTCATCCGCCATGTCGACGAGATCGAGATCGCGGGCAAGGGCAAGCGTGGCGAGCCGATCGAGGCGCTCGACTGGCCGAACAGCGACCAGGAAGTGCTGACCAGCAGCTACACCGAGGGCGTGGCGGCGCGCATCACCGGTTTCCTCAGGTTTCCCCAGGCCGGCACCTACGTCATGACCATGAATTCCAACGACGGCATCCGGCTGACCGTCGGCGAGCAGGTGATCGCCGACGATCCCGACGTGCACAAGGACCGCTATTCGGAATATGCCCACGTGAAGGTCGAGACGCCCGGCTGGTACCCGCTCTACCTGCTGTACTTCCAGCGCAAGGGCACCAACACGCTGGAACTCTACTGGCAGAAACCGGGCGAGGAAGTGTTCGACTACGTCCCGGCCGAGGCCTTCGCGCACACGGGATCCTGAAGCGGCGGTTCCGCCTTCAGGCGGCCAGAAGCCGGTCGATCTCGCCCACCAGCTCGCGCAGGTGGAAGGGCTTGGAGAGCACGCGGGCGTCGCGCGGCGCCGCGTGCCGCCCGGCCAGCGCGACCGCGGCGAAACCGGTGATGAACATGACCCGCAGGCCGGCGTCGACGGCGACGGCGCGGCGCGCCAGCTCGATTCCGTCCATTTCCGGCATCACGATGTCCGCCAGCAGCAGGTCGAAGTCGCCCTCGGCCAGCAGCGGCAGGGCGTCGGCGCCGCTGCCCACGGCGAACACCACGTGGCCCGCGCGTTCGAGCGCGCGGCGCAGGAAATTCCGCATCGAATCGTCGTCTTCGGCCAGAAGGATATGCGCCATCGTTCTCCCGCTCGCTGCCGCCGGTTCGCCGCCGGCGATCCCGTTCCCGGGCCGCCCTTCGCGTCCGGAGAGTGGAACTATAGTGGCCGGTTTCTTTCAAATCGTTAATGCCTTGTTCGCCATATCGGCCCGGCCGCGGCGGGACGCCGCCGATTGACGCGGGGGGCCGCGCCGCGCACCATCGCGGTCAACCGGGATCGACGGAAAGGGATCGACAGCGCATGGCGGAAGGCCCCGAGGCAACGGCAACCGAGGCGTTCACGGTGCGCGAGCCGGCGCATCTGCGGGCGCCGGCGGTGTTCGCCTCGCCGCATTCCGGCCAGCACTATCCCGACACCCTGTTCCGCGACAGCCGCCTGAAGCGCGACCAGCTGCGCCGGGCCGAGGACAGTTTCGTCGACGAGATCTTCGCCGCCGCGCCCGCGCTTGGCGTGCCGCTGCTTTCGGCCACGCACGCGCGGATCTGGCTCGACGTCAATCGCGAACCCTACGAACTCGATCCGGCGATGTTCGCCGACCGGCTGCCGGCCTACGCCAACACGACCTCGCTGCGGGTCGCGGCCGGCCTGGGCACGGTGCCGCGGCTGGTCGGCGACGGCTTCGAGATCTACCGGCGAAAGCTGCGCGTGGCCGAGGCCGAGGCGCGGATTCGCGGGCTATACCGGCCCTATCACGGTGCCCTCCGGGGCCTGCTCAACCGGGCGATGACGGTGTTCGGCCATGCCGTGCTGATCGATTGCCATTCCATGCCCTCGCGGCCGCTGCCCAACGGCCGGGACGAGCCGGACGGCCGCGCCGACATCGTGCTGGGTAACCGCTTCGGCACCACCTGCGCGGAAGAACTGATCGACGCGGTCGAACAGACCTGGCGACAGCTGGGCTACCGGGTGGCCCGCAACGTGCCCTATGCCGGCGGGTTCTCGACCTACCATTACGGCCAGCCGCGCGAGGGCCTGCACAGCCTGCAGATCGAGATCAACCGGGCGATCTACATGGAAGAGACCCGCTATAGGAAACGCTCGGACTTCGACCTGGTGGTGGCGGACGCGACCCGGGTGATCGACACGGTGATCGCGCTCGACCTGGGCCTGCCGCTGGCCGCCCAGTAGGGCATCGGGCCGGATTGTGGCCCTGCTGGCACGAATGATGCTGGAATCGACCGGAAAGCGAAGATGGTTAACCCGGTGGAAAGGGCCTGGCCGGATGATGCGTGCCATGCTGACGCAAGCGATCGAACGGATGCGTTCCATGCTGGCACGCGCCGCCGCGCGGGCGGGCCCGCTCTTCGCCGCCATCGCCGTTTCCGCCCTGCTGACCGGCCTGCCCGCCGCGGCATCGACCGAGGGCGGCAAGCCCGGCGATGACGGCCTGCTGTGCCGCAGCGCAATCAGCTTTGAAGAGCGCGCCCGGCGCATCCCCTCGCAGCTCCTCTCGGCCATCAGCCTCGCCGAGTCGGGCCGCTGGGACAAGAAACGCAAGGAACTCCGGCCCTGGCCCTGGACGGTCTACGCCGAAGGGCGCGGGCGCTATTTCGGCGACAAGCAGAGCGCCATCCGCGAAGTCCGGGCGCTGAAGCGCAAGGGCGTGCGCAACATCGACGTCGGCTGCATGCAGGTGAACCTGCACTGGCATCCCGATGCCTTCGACGATCTCGAAACCGCGTTCGATCCGGCCTCGAACGTGGCCTATGCCGGCGACCTGCTGACCCGGCTGTTCAAGGAGACCCGCTCGTGGAGCGAGGCCATGGGCCGCTATCACTCCTCCACCCGCAGCCGGAAACGCAGCTACGCCATGAAGATCATGGACCTGTGGCACAAGGAGCGACGCCGGGTCTATACCGAGCGCCGGCTGGCCGCGCAGAAACGCTACGAGGCGCTGCGCGAGGCGCGGCTGGAGCGCGAACGCCTGCGCACGTCGCGGGACTGAAGCACGGCTTCGTCGCCGCCGGCCGCCTTTCCGGCCGGCCGCCTGTCCCCCAATCCCGTGATTTCAGGAAAACCGGGCCTGTAGCGCTTCCAGGGCGTCATCCAGGCTGGACTGCAGGCGCGGTCCCAGCGCGCGCGCCTCGTCCCAGTCGCTGCCGGCACAGGCCTGCGAGAGCTTCAGGCCGAGATCGCGCATGACCGGCACGCCAAGTTCCGCCGAGGACGAGGACAGGTCCTCCGCCTCGCTGCGCGCACGCGCGGCATCGCTGCGCGAGACCGCGTCCAGCAGCCGGCGCAGTCGCAGGGGCGTGTCGTTGACATAGGCTTCGACCATCTTGCCGGTCACCGCCTCGCCGACCTTGGCGATCAGGCCGCCGATCGCGCGTTCGTCCAGCACGCCGACCGCGCCGCCGCCATTGCTCCTGGCGTGCGGCGACGGGCCCGAACGGGCGCCGCCGCGGCCGTAGTCGCGCACCATCTGCAGCAGATTGTCGGCGTCGATCGGCTTCGGCAGATAGTCGTCCATGCCGCCGGCCAGGAAGCGCTCACGGTCGCCCTCCATGGCGTTCGCGGTGACCGCGATTATCGGTATGCCCGCCTGCGGGCCCTCCATCTCGCGAATCCGGGCGGTTGCCTCCAGGCCGTCCATTTCCGGCATGTGGATGTCCATCAGGATCAGGTCGAAGACATGCTCGCGCACGGTATTCACCGCCAGCAGGCCGTTCTCCACCGACGTCACCTTGTGACCGCCGCGCTTCAGCACGGTCTCGACCAGCATCAGGTTGATGACGTTGTCCTCGACCACGAGCACGTCCATGACCCCGTCGGGCAGATCGCCGGCGTCCGCGTCCGGCGAGGGCGGCGGCGCCTCGGCCGGCCCGCCGGCGACCGGCGGTGCGGCGTCGACCGCGATCCGGTCGATGATGGTCGAGAGCACCGGCATCGCCGTGGCCAGATCCGCCTTGGCATCGGCGGCCGGTTCGATCACCGCGACGATCGCGCTCGGCGGCTGGCCCTCGGCGCCCGCCGCGAACAGCCGCGCCGTCGCCGTCGCCGTCGCGCCGCCGCTCTGCCAGACCTCGGCGATGGCGTTCAGGCCGTCCTGGTCGAGCGCCGGTCCCTGCTGGGCGGTACAGACCAGCAGGTTCTCTTCCTCGGTCGAAAGCATGTAGATCGCGCCGCCCCGGGCGCCGGCCAGTTCCACACAGCGCGCGAGGATCGCCGCCAGCGCGGCCTCGCGCGGCAGCGACTTGACCTCCTCGGCCAGGGACAGGAAGGCAAGCGTCGGATTCATCGCGTCCGATCGTCAATCACGCGCACTGTTCGGGGTGCCTCCGCACACGTGCTTCGCGAACAAACATAAGGCAACTCATAATTTCTGACCACCCAAGCGGGCAGTCCGTGCCAACCCTCGACAAGGTGGCAGAATAGGAGTCTTGCCCGCGCAGGCCAAGCGGCAGATCCGCCGGGGCGCCCCGCCGTTCAGGCCGGCGCCCGCTCGACCAGCGCGGCCGCCGTGCGCTCCTCGTTCGCGAGATAGTCGCGGATCGCGTCCTCGCCGCTCATCGCCGGGTCCGCGCCCGCGCCGTCGGCGATCCGGATGAGCTGCAGGCAGAACCAGCCCAGCGCGCCCTTGGCCGGCCGGATCTCGCGCTCCCAGGAGACCGCTTCCGCATCCGCCGAGGCCAGCAGCCGGTTCGGCAGGTCGGTTTCCACGCACATCGGCCGCCCGAGGCCGATCGCATCGGTGTCGCCGTCGGCCAGAGCCTGGTCCATGGCCGCGCGGCTGCGGAAGCCGCCGGTCACCATCAGCGGCACCGTGGTGGCGGCGCGCACGCTGCGGGCATAGCGCAGGAAATAGGCCTCCCGCGCCACCGTGCTGTCGGCGATCTCCTCCGCGCCGCGGGTTCCCGCCATCATCGCCGGATTCTCGTAGTTGCCGCCGGACAGTTCCAGCAGGTCGACGCCGTCCTCCTCGAGCCAGCGCACCACCTGCAGACAGTCCTCGTGGCTGAAGCCGCCCTTCTGGAAGTCCGAGGAATTGAGCTTCACCGTCACCGGGAAATCGGCGCCGACCGCGTGCCGGCAGGCCCGCACGACCTCGCGCAGCAGCCGGGCCCGGTTCTCCAGCGGCCCGCCCCACTTGTCCTCGCGCCGGTTGGCCAGCGGCGAGAGGAACTCGGAGATCAGGTAGCCGTGCGCCGCATGCACCTGCAAGCCGGTAAAGCCGGCCTGGCGGGCCTTCCCCGCGACATGGGCGAAGCGGGCGACGACATCCTCGACTTCCGCGCCGGTCAGGGCCCGGGGTGCGCCGAAGGCGCTCTCCGGCAGCGCCAGCGGCACCGCGGAAGGGGCCACGGGCTCGGGGTTGACCCGCCGCGGGGTTTGCCGGCCGGCATGGCCGATCTGCATCCACAGATGGGTGTCGTTGGCGGTACCGGCATGCGCGAAGGCGGCCAGGGCCTCCTCGCCGCCATTGCCGTCGACGACCACGTTGCCCGGCCGCTCGAGATAGCGCCGGTCGACCTGCACGTTGCCGGTGATCAGCGCCGCCGCGCCACCGGCGGACCAGGCCCGGTAGAGCACCTCGTGGCGCGCCGTCGCCCGGTTCATGGGATCGGCCAGGCCTTCGGTCATCGGCGCCTTGATCAGGCGGTTCCGGAGCACCGCCCCGCAAGGCAGGGTCAGCGGGGTTTCGATGGTCACGGTCATGGGCTCGGCTCTCCGGCAGCGTGGCGGAACGGACGGGAATCGCGGGCCCGGCCGGGCCCGCGGGCAGACAGTCTAGCGCCGGCGCGGCGACGGTCCCACATGCCGTTCGGGCCGCCGGTTCAGGACGGCCGGCGCAGGCGCAGCCGTTCGCCGACGATGTTCACCAGGTTGCCGCCGACCACCAGCAGCGCGCCGACGAAGACGAAGGCGTCGAGCGGTTCGCCATAGGCGAAGAAACCGACCACGGCGATCAGCGGCAGGCGCAGGAAATCCAGCGGCGCCACCACCATGGCGTCCGCATGCACCATCGCCCGGGCAATGCAGTAGTGCGAGGTCAGGCCGGACAGGCCGACGACGAGGGCCCAGGGCCACAGCGATGGCGAGGGCGTGACCCAGTCGGCAAGGGTCGGACCGGCCCCGATGGCGAGCTGGATCAGGTTCATCCAGCCCAGGATCACCAGCGGCGAATCCTCGCGGGTCAGCCGCTTGGTGATGACATAGACCGAGCCGTAGCCGACCGCCGCCAGCAGCACCACCAGCGAGGCGGGATGCACGATCTCGAGGCCCGGCCGCAGGATCACCATCAGGCCCGAGAATCCCAGCGCGATGGCGAGAACGCGGCGGCGCGAAAACGGCTCGCCCAGGAACAGGGCGGCCAGCAGCGCCGTCCAGATCGGCGCCGTGAACTCGATCGCGAAGACTTCCGCCAGCGGGATGGAGATCACGCCGACATACCAGCAGTAGCTGGCGCCATAATGCAGGCTGTTGCGAAACAGGTGCAGGCGCAGATGCGGGGTGCGCAGCGCCGACCGGCCGGCCCGCCACAGCGGCACCGCGAGGATCAGCAGGCAGACCGAACTGCGCAGGAACAGCACCTGGAACAGGGAGATCTCGGCCGACAGCTCGCGCCCCGCGATCGCCATGGAGGCGAACGAGACCAGGGCGCCGCTCATCCAGGCGGCCGCGAGCAACGGCGAGGCGGACATCGGATTCCCCCGAACGGCAGCGGGGCGGCGACGCCCGATGCGCCGCCGCCCCGTCGGGCGCGTCGAATAGAGGCTTACTCCCTGCCCCGCCCCCGGGCAAGCCGCCCGCCGGCGCGGGGTCTCAGTGCGAGACCAGCGCCTGGGCCTGATCCAGCGACACCGGCTCCGGCGACAGCAGGGCGTCGATCATGGCGCCGTCGCCATCCTCGGCCGCCAGCGGATCCTGCGGCCGGAGACGGTGATCGAGCACCATGCGGGCCAGCAGCAGGCGGCCGGCATCGCCGCCGGCCGCGCCCAGCCGGGCGCCTTCGCCGGCCAGCAGGGCGGCGGTGGTGACGTGATAGAGCGCGTCGGAAGCCTGCCTGGAGAGGGTCTCCTCGCCGCGGCTCGCCACCTCGTCGGCCAGCGCGACACAGCGATCGATGGTCGACGACAGCGCGCCGCGGAACTGCCCGGGCAGGCCCTCCTCGTCCGCCAGCCGGTCCTGCAGCGCCGCGCCGAGGTCGCGATGGGCGCCGACGCGAGCGGTGGCCCGGTTGATCACGTCGATGGCGTTGATGTTCGAGGTGCCTTCCCAGAGCACGCCGAGATGGGCGTCGCGCACCAGCCGGGCATTGACCCAGTCCTCGATGTAGCCGTT